>JAIBBN010000012.1 GCA_019694655.1 Leptospirales bacterium | reverse complement strand
GATCAGGATGGCGCAGCGTAAGCTCTTCCATAGTAATCTTAGTGTAAATCATTGGCCCGTAGAGCGCCAGCAGGCAATCCAGCCACATGAAACCGGAGAACCATAGCCCAAGCCGCGGCTTCAATGCCGCCATCAGTTTCAGCATAGGAACTACTGAAAAGTTGAGGCTGGCTCGATACTCTTCAGCCGTTGCGTACTCGACTGGCTTGCCCACGGCGCCGCGCGCCGGAACGTAAACGACAGCTTCGATTTTGCGCGCTTTGATTGCTGCAACCATGCTCGCTGCACAGTCTTCGCGCTGGAGATCCACGCCGTAAATGGTCTGGCTTGCGCCAGCGATTGGCGCTTCGCCAGAACTGGTTGCAATGATGAAGGCTTGCGGATCTTCCTGCAAGATGGCCGCAATCGATTGATGGCCAAGAACCGCACTGGCGCCTACGATCAGGTAGTTCATACTGACTCCAGCAGCGCCCCTTGCTGTAGCGAGACAAGTTCTTTCGGTAAGAGGCCGCGATTTTCAGGTTCCTAAGGGATTGTTGGCGCGCTTGCCGGCTTAAGGCGTTGTACAGTACACGATGAGACTTAGAATAGCCGCGCTTTGGGCCGCCATCGGGACGACGGTTGCGACTGGATCTAGCTGTTTCAGTTTCGATGCCGACTGTAGCTCCGCTGACTTGAATTGTCCAGGTATAGCCGGTCTTTTGGCCTACTTGCTGCCGGCTGGCCGCGGCGTCGGAATGGTTGCCTGGACAATCGGCAACGATGTATATGCTCGAACCTATGCGCCGACCAGGGGCTGGAGTGCGCCGCAGGTCATCGACAATCTGGCGGTCCCACCGGCCTTGCCAACGGCCTGTGTCAGTCAGGGCGGACAGGGCGCAGTGGTCTGGGTCCAGAGCGACGGCGCTTTCAACAGCATCTATGTCGCCCGCTATCATCCACTCAGCGGCTGGAGTAGCGCACAGCAGGTCGACGGGCTTGCTTCTATTGCACAGAATCCAAACATCGGCTGCGATGCGTCGGGACGAGCGCTCGTGATCTATCGCGATACGGCAAACAACTATTACTATGTATACTATTCCAGCGGACAATGGTCAACACAAACGCTCTTCGATACAGTTGTCGGCGCCACCGTCCCAATGGGCCTGGACATGAGCGCCGATGGTTATGCGACTGTTGTCTTAACGCCGGCGGCGGCGCCGCGCGGCTTTTCCTTCTCGCCATGGACGCGGCAATTCACCCCCGTGCAATCGATCGGCAGCTCCAGCGCCATCTATGGAACTGTCGCTGCTGGCGGCGGCGGAACGGCGACGGCCGTCTGGGCCAACAATCTGGGCGGACCGGATATGTACTCCAATCAGTTGGGCCCCGCCGGATGGCAGACAGAGTTTCAGATCAAAACTTTTGGATCGGAGCCTTCGGTCAGTATCGATAGCAGCGGCGTCTACACGGCGGCTTTCGTGGATGCAAATGCTTACGATCGAATTTGGGCAGCTCAATTGCGCAACGGCGTCTGGAGCGCGCCCCAGCAAATCAGTCCGGTGCTTTCAGTGGCTGGAACGCTTACCACGCGAGTTGCAGGCGGCGCCGCTCCGGCTGTCGTCTGGCTGCAAACTACGGGCGGCCTGGATCACGTTTTCGCCGCTCGCTACCTCAATGGCTGGCAGCCGGCGCAACAGCTAGAGAACGACGTGCTTGGCGCCGTCGGGACGCGAGCGGCAGCGGACGGTCTGGGTCGCGCCGTCGCCATCTGGCTGCAAAGCGCTGCCGGTCAACAAAGCGTATGGTACTCGGAAAGCGGCAGCAGCGGAGGCTGGACGCCAGCGGCGCTGCTGGAAGAAGACAACAGCGCCAGTGTGATCGACGTAAGCGTCGATTTCTATTGAAAGTTCGCCGCGGATTCCGAATGGACGCCGGCGACGCATCGCCCCAGAATGGGGGCCTTGGAACTCAAGGATCCCCAGGCTTTTTTCAAGCAGCTAGACAAACTGGATCTAGAAAATCCGGAAGCAATTCTGGTGTCCGGCGCCGATCTCGATCTGGCCGATCAAGCGCTGAGCAGGCTGCGGCGACGCCTGGCGCGCGAAATTGGCAGCTTTGAATTCAGCGTTTATGCAGGAGAGCCTGGCGACGCCGAGAAGTTAGCCGAAGAACTGTTCAACATTCCGCTCTTCGCTCCCTACCGTCTCTTCCTGTTGCGTCAGGGCCAGCGAATTGCCGAAAGCATTACCCAGAGCAGCGCACTGAGTTTTGTGTATTCAGAAGGATTCCAGCGCTTCCCAGGTCGCACCCTGCTGCTGATCAGCTACGAGGGCGCCCCATCGGCCAGGTTCTTGAAGCTTCTTCACGGCCGCTTTGCGCATTTGCCGACGCGCGAGCTCTATGCCAATCAGATGGGCGACGCCGTGACCCAGGCCGCACGGCGGCTGCAATTGCATCTCAGCGAGGATGCGATTGCGATGCTGCGCGAGCAGGCGCCGCCGCGCGCCGGCGCGGTAGAAGCCCTTCTGGAGCGCTTGCACGATATGCTGCCAGAGGAACAACGTAAGGCGACCCTGGGACCAATGCAGGTGCGCGACGTTCTTTTTCCAACGATGGGCGTAAATCCCTTCGCACTGACCGATGCGCTATTTTCCGGCGACTTTCCCGCAGCCGCGCGCGAAGTGAGCCGCTTTCATCCCAACACGGACAATTTTTTTGGCATTCTCAAAGTTATTCTGAAGCGCACCGACGAGATTCGGAAGGCGTCCATTTGTTTGCACCTTGCAATGAACGACCAGGAATTGCTGGAGCGCCTCGACCTGAAGGGCCGACCGCCTTTTGTTCAAAAGAAGATACTGGCTCGCTTGAAATTTGAAGTGAATCGTTTTTCCGGCCGCGATCTTTCAAAGATTTACGAGCTCTTGATCGAACTGCAACAGGAATTTCGGAGTCAGACGCCGCCCGCCAGGCAACGTCTGATTTTCGAAGAACGAGTGCTTGGCGCGTTTTTCTAGTACACAGCAAAATCCTGCCCTGGCCGGCTTTCCGCGGCGAAAGCTACAGCCAATTCCTATCGCTCCTTTCCGAATCGGCAGCGCCTTAGCCGGCCGACCGCGGCCGCGCTTTTTCCTTCAGCGTAGCAAGAAGCTCTTCTTTGTTTTCGATAAAGGGCGGAAGCTCCAATTTGCGATTGGCCTGAAGCATTAGAGCGCCATCGGGAAGCGTGGTCACTGATTGCAGCCGGTCCAATCGAATAGCTGGTCCGCCAAAGGAATTGATCCGAAAGCGAAGCTGGCTGGCGCTGAGTTCGATGCGCATTTCTTTCATGGTTGATTTGGAAATGTAGAGGCCAAAGGCAATCCCGCCGGCAAGCGCCGGCAACAGGCACACCACGCCGACTACTGCTACAAAAATGACGGCGCCAGTTTCAATATTGGCAGATCGACTGAAGACTAGCGCGATGAATCCGATGCTGATCACCAGAACAATCGCCATCGCCAGAATCGAGCGGCGCAGCGTCCGACGCTTATGCCATGGCCAGGATTCCGCCAGCACCTGATAGACCCTTGTCTCCGCCGCTTCCATAGTCGTTATCCCTCATCAGACAAAATTCTGGCGCAAACTAATCAGGCGCGTTCAGCTGGCAAGCCTCGATTCAGTGTCCAAAGCGGCTGGACGTCAGGGCGACGGGCAGCTACGCTGGGGCTATGCCCTCGGCAATTCTGGACCGTGCAGCCCTTGCCTTTCCCTGGCCTACGTTGGACCCTTTCCTTTTCTGTGCGCACCACAATGATAATTATCCCGAGGGCGATGAGCGCTTTGCTCCACGGGCCACCCTGATCGGGCGCAATATCGGCGCCGATTTCTCCGCCAGGGATGGATGGAGCATGTACCACGGTCGGTCGACTCCCGGCTTTCCGCAGCATCCGCACCGCGGATTTGAGACGATTACTATCGCACGCCGTGGTTGGATTGATCACAGCGATTCGCTGGGCGCTGCCGCACGTTTTGGCCGGGGCGACGTGCAATGGATGACTGCTGGCTCAGGCATCGTTCATTCTGAGATGTTCCCGCTGCTACGACGCGATGAGCGCAACCCGGTTGAACTTTTCCAGATCTGGCTCAATCTGCCCCGGGAAAACAAGATGGCGGCGCCCTATTTTTCAATGTACTGGAGCGAATCTGTTCCGCGTCTTGAATTCGCCGACGCTGCTGGACGTAAAACGACAGTCGCCGTCTATGCGGGGGCTCTGCCCGGCGGACGCGGCGTGCAGCCGCCGCCAGATTCGTGGGCTGCCCATGCCCACAGCGAAGTACGGATCCTGACGATCCAGATGTCTCCGGCTGCCAGATGGCGCCTGCCGTCCGCTGCTGCCGGCCTCAATCGCGCCCTGTATTTTTTTAATGGAGCTCAGCTGAGGCTGGATGGAGAAGCCATTGAGGCCGCACACGTCTTTCTGCTGAAAAGCGAAGGCGAGGTCCTGCTCGAGAGCGGCGACGGCGCTGAATTGCTCCTGCTGGAAGGACGGCCGATTGGCGAGCCCGTAGCGCAATACGGCCCATTTGTGATGAATACGCAGCAAGAAATCTATCAGGCAATGGCCGACTATGAGCGCACCAGATTTGGCGGTTGGCCCTGGGCGGATGATGCTCCCGTTCACGGAAACGAAGAGCGGCGATTTGCCCGTCACGCGGACGGTCGAACAGAACGACCGCATGACGGGGCTCCAGGCAGCGCCGCTGCTCATTCGTAACGCTGGCTGGGACGCCGTATGCCGGATTGAGCAAAGCTCTTCGCACTGGACAATTTAAGCCGCATTTCGCCCGCCAATTAGCGGAACTCTGAGCTCTGCAGCTGCCTCTCCTGCCAATCGGGCCACACATCGTCCGCTGGCGCGGCACGCCGCACTGGACACACAATTTGCAAGCCGGCACTGCAACTCCGGCTGATCCCAGCAGCTGGTTCGCCAGCTTTCGCCAGCATTCACTTCTGTCGCTTCGTTCATAGCTTCCTCCTGCCGCCAGTCGTAGCGGAGGAAAAGTACGTTCCGAAGAAAAAGCGGCGAGGTCCTCCCCTTCGGAGCAACTACTGCTGGAAAGTCGCCGGCAGGCGACAGGCGTAAACAAAGGGCTGAAAAACCGGAGAAACGTAGAGCTTTCCATCCAGCACCAGGCCCGTAGCCACAGCGCTCACTCCATTGCCGTCATCGGCAAAGACGGCTTCCACGGCGCCACTGCGACGGTTGACGCGATAGATCACGCTGGGCGAAGGAACGCTTTCATCCGATCGGTGCCGCATAAATCCAAGATCGCTGAGGTGCGCAGCAGTATAGAGCCAGTCTCCATCGCGCATGATGTTATCCTGACCCTTAAATGACGCTACGAGGCGACGCTGACCCAGGCTGCCATCCGCCTGCCGGGGAAAGGCGTAGAGCGAATCTTCTCGCGTGGTGGAGACGTAAAGCGTATCGCCATCAATCAGGATGCCATTGGGAAAGGCCAACTCTGCGGCCGCAACGCGCCACTGATCGCGACCATCATAGTAGATAACGTTTGCGCGCTTGAGCCGCAGAATGGCTTCCAGCATGCTTCCGCGCGAGGCGGCATCATTGGTGACGTACAGACTCCCATCTGCCGCAACGGACAGATCATTCGGCGAGTTCAGAAGTTCGCTTTTCAATTGTTTAACGAAGATAAGCTTATCCGGCTCAATACGATAGACCACGATGCTGTGGTTGGCGTCGTCCATTTCCTCGCCATGACTGATCACGTACAGTTCGTCGCCGCCGGCGACCGGGCGAATGTCCATGCCGTGGGGTCGCAGGACAAAGCCAGCCGGTTCGCCTTCACGCGCTAAGATGCGACTGCTGCCGCTATGCGGATCCAGGGCATAGATTTCGCCGTGCGGCGTCCAGCTGCGACGGTCGTGGCTCGATACCAGAATGCGGGTCGTCGGCTGGCTTCGATCGATGGCCATATCCTCCGGGCCAGGTCCCGTAGATACTCGCGCACACTCCATCTGTGGCGCGGGCGGCAGCGCCGCGGAGCACTGCAGGAGCAACGAAAAGAGAAGTATTGTAAGGAGCCAGGCCAGTCGGATCGATTTGCGCATGAAGCAGGCGAACAACTTCCGTCGCTACGGTCCACCAGATTCCGGCGCACCGCTTGCGCTCGCTTAGCTTTCGGAAAGAATCTTGCCTGATTTTGCCCAGTTATCTCTGGAGACTTCATCGATTACGATATAGGTCGATTCGGGCGGCTTTCCTGCTTCTTCCTGCATCACCTGAGTGATGCGAGCGACAATCTTGCGCTTCTGCTCGGCACTCAAGGCTCCGGCGACGCGAACGCTGATATAGGGCATCGCGCCGGATCTCGCCTGTCGCGACCACGGTCAAGCAAGTCCAGGCGCCTCATTGGAATGCCGCAGGCGCTCCGGGGCCGCGCTCAATGGCCCCTTTCGTCCTGACCGATGGGACGCAAGTCGTCAAAGCGCCAGGGCGGGGGCGCAGCGCCGGGCTCGCTTTCCGGCGCCGCTTGCGGCAAGCCTGCCGCCGAATGAATGGGAATGACCCCGCTCCACCCCTGACGACTGAGGTCCGATGGGTCTTCGATTGGCCCTCCGGAGCGGGTCTTTACCGAAGCGTCCTCAATCTGCACGCTGAGAACGGAGGTGGCGCGCAGCTCCTGCTCGGCCGGCGGGCGCGTCAGCTGCCAGCGACCCGGAGTAACCTTTTCCATAAAAAGCCGCAAAGCCTCTGCCTTTTGGACAGGATCGCTGAGTTCAATCGCCTTGCCGAAAACGACTGCCGATCGGTAGTTCACGGAATGGTGGAAGGCCGACTTGGCCAGTACGAAACCATCGAGGTGGCTGACAGTAACACAGCAAGGTTCGCCCTCGGCCAATCGCTTCATCATGCGACTGGCAGCCGAGCCATGCAGCAAGAGGCGCTCGCCGTCGCGAGCATAGGCCGTGGGAATAACAAACACCTGTCCGTCGACGACAAATCCCACGTGGCAGAGCACCGAGCTGTCCAGCACCGCGTAGAGGCTCTGTTGATCATAACTGGCTCTGGAAGGCTGGCGGATCACCCGGTTTCGATCTGATGCGAAGCTTGTTTTCATGAGCGAATCATAGCCGAAAACTGGCGCCATTCACAGATCCAGATGTAGTATTTTCATGGCGCCAGTTTGGGGGACCGGGCTCGCTGGATCATGGACACGATGACTCGTTCCGAGGGCCTGCAACGGCAGATCTATCTCCGGCTGCGCAATTCAATTCTCAACGGCGAGCTTGCAGCGGGCGCACGACTGCCAGGAGCGCGCAGTCTGGCCAGACAGAACGGCATCTCGCGCAATACCGTACTCGGCGCCTACGGGCAACTCGAGGCCGAAGGCTACGTAAACAGCCGCGCCGCTTCCGGCGTCTTCGTCAGCGATGGCCTTTTCCTGGGTGCAGCGCAGGGCGCACTATCGCCGTCGGCTGCAGCCCTTTCCAGGCGCGGCGCGCAGCTGGCATCGATTCCGATTACCCGCAACCTGCCCGGTCAGCGCCTGCAGCCGCTGATGCCGGGCTCGCCCGATCTCGCCCAGGCGCCCGCCGAAGAGCTGGCAAAGCTGCAGTTGCGCGCTGCTCGCATCCTGCCGCGGCGCGAGTTCGGCTACGCCGATCCTGCCGGCTATTTGCCCTTGCGCCAGGCGCTCTCAGCGCACCTTGCACTGGCCCGCGGCGTAAAGGCCAGGGCGGCGCAGCTCTTGATCGTAAGTGGTTCTCAACAAAGCCTGGATCTCTGTGCGCGGCTGTTGCTGGACCCGGGCGACCTCGCCATCATGGAGAATCCCGGCTACCGCGGCGCACTTGCGGCGTTCTCCGCGGCAGGCGCAAAGGTCCAGGGCATTGCTGTGGACCGGGAGGGCATCGACGTCGAGAGCCTGCGACGACGTCTGCGCCGCCAGCGGCTGCGGCTGCTCTACCTTACGCCGTCGCACCAGTTTCCCACGGGCGTCACCCTCGCTCTGGAGCGACGCCTGGAATTGATCCGACTGGCGCACGAGTACGATTTTCTGATCCTGGAGGATGACTACGACAGCGACTATCAGTACGCCGGACGGCCGCTGCCTTCGATGCAGGGACTTGATCCATATGGCAGAGTGCTTTATCTAGGCACGCTATCCAAATCGCTTTTCCCCGGGCTACGCCTCGGCTTTCTTGCAGTTCCGGAAAAACTGGCGGAGGCCTTTGCCAGCGCACGCGCCCTTTGCGATCGACACAGCGCTATTCTGCCACAGGCCGCTCTTGCCGAATATTTTCGCCGCGGCGCCTACCATCGCCACATTCGTCGAATGCGCGAAAGCTATCGGCGGCGGCGCGACACGCTGCTGCAGGCCTGCCAGAGGCATCTTTCTGACCTTGGCGAGGTCTTGCCCTGCGATAGCGCCATGTTTGTTTCCTTCGCCCTGCGGCCAGAAAAGAGCGACCGCGCCCTGGCCGAAGCCGCCGCCCGGCTGGGCGTCTTTGTTCCGGCCTTTTCCGATTACCTGCTGCCACAAAATCGCCGCCTGCGTGCTCCAGGCGGCGGCATTGAGCGCGGACTGATGCTTGGCTTCGCGCCGTACAGCGAAGAGCAAATCGACCTGGCAGTGCGCACGCTGGCCCGAGCAGCGAAGCTTCAGGACCAACGGAAGCAAGCGGCGGACTGACGCTCCGTCAATATTGAAAATCGGGCTTGCCTGCTTGCTGCACCTGCCAGCTTCAATCGGCGCTGATGTTTGCACGAATTGGCTCGGTATTTTTCTGGCTCTTCATCGGCATCCTTTGCATCGCCATGTTTCCCATCGCCGTTCTGATCTGGCTTTTGACGGTTCTCTTTGATCGACGACTTTTTCTGCTCCACAAGTTCACCTGTTTCTGGGCCTCCTGGTTTACCTGGCCCAATCCCCAGTGGAGCGTCCGCTTTGAGGGCAAAGAACACTTACGACGCGACGGCGCGCGAATCATTGTTTCCAATCATCTTTCGCTTGTCGACATTCCCGCGGCTTTTCGCTCCTTCCTGCACTTCAAATGGGTATCCAAGGCCGAGAATTTTAAGATTCCCTTTGTCGGCTGGAATATGCGCCTCAATCGCTATATTCAATTGACGCGCGGCAGCAACCGTAGCAACGCCAGGATGTTGCAGGATTGCGAGCGAACCCTGGCGCAGGGCAGCTCCGTTTACATTTTCCCGGAAGGCTCCCGCGCCGCCAATGGAAGGGTCAGCAAATTCAAACGCGGGGCCTTCGAGCTGGCCAAGCGGACCGGAGCGCCCATCCTTCCCATCGTCATCGATGGTTCCGCAGAAGCGCTGCCCAAAAAGGGACTGGTACTGCGCGGCGTGCACCGTATCCGTTTTCGCTATCTGGCAGAAATCCCCCCGGAACGTTTTGTCGATCTCAATGTCGACCAGTTGACCGAAATGGTGGAAGACCTGATCCGCAGTGAGCACGAGAAGATGATCGCCGCCCGCACATGAGCAGCGTCGCCGCTGGCGCCGGCAGTCGTTGGACGGCTCTGGATCGACTGCGCGGCCTGGCTGTTCTGGGCATGCTGCTGGTGAACAACCCGGGCAGCTGGGCGCACAGCTATCCGGCCTTGCAACATGCTCGCTGGAATGGGTTGCTTGGCGCCGATCTTGTATTTCCTTTCTTTCTTTTTGCCGCCGGCGCATCGATCGCCTGCATGCTTCGCAAACAGGAAGATCCAGCAAAGCAACGCTCCCATCCAGTTCGTCGGGCATTGCTGCGCAGCCTGCTGCTCTTTGGCATTGGCCTGTTGCTCAATGCAATTCCTGATTTTGAATTTGGCACGCTACGCTTCATGGGCGTCCTGCAGCGAATTGCGATTGTCACCTTGCTTACGACCTTCGCCGGACAAAGCTTTATGTGGCGCGGCAATCTTTTGCTGGCGCTGGCCCTGTGTCTTTTGCACAGCCTGTTGCTGAGTTTTGTTCCTGTACCAGGATACGGGCCGCCCAACCTCAGTCCGGAACACAGTCTATCGGCGTGGCTCGACCGCCAGATACTTGGAACGCATCTCTGGCTCTGGAGTAAGAGCTACGACCCGGAGGGCGTCCTTTCCAGTATAACAGCGCTCGCAACGGCGCTTTGCGGACTTGCGACGGCCCAGCTGTATCGCGTCCGACAATCGCTGGTCGATCCTGGCTTACTGGGCATTGGCCTGACGGCGACCGGACTGCTGTGGACCTGCTGGCTGCCCTTGAACAAGTCGCTCTGGACTGCGTCCTTTGCTCTGTGCACTGCTGGATGCGCGGCGCTACTGCTGCTGCCATTGACAGCGAACGGAAGCGGAGTATCGCTCTTGAGCGCCGCCGGCCGGAATGCGCTTTCGCTCTTCTTGCTCAGCTCGCTGGCGGAACGATTGCTCAGTCGATTCCCGGGTCCCGGCGCGGCATCGCTCCAGGCGCAGTCCTACAAAGCGCTGCAGGCAATGCTGAGCGCTCTGGATGGGCGATGGGATCCGCGGCTGAGCTCGCTGATCTGGGCGATTTGTTTTATTCTGCCATTTGCGCTGGGCGCCATTTTTCTGCAACGCCGCGGGCTCTATCTGCGCCTGTAGTCCTGGAGCGCTCGTCGTACTCCTTGCCCGTACCCTTGCCGCTTCTCGCTGGTCATGGAGGGCGCCTCGCCCGCAGGTGGACTGATGCGGGCATCCATCTATGTGCTTTCCACCGGTACGGAACTGAGCTCCGGTCGATCAATCGATAGCAATGCGCCGCACATTGCACGCGCTCTTGCCGAGCGCGGGTTCAATGTAGCCGGTCTCGGCACGCTGCCCGATGATGCAGGGATTCTTTACCGCGAAATCGAGCATACCCTGCAGCGACCTGAAATTGATGGCATCATCATGACCGGCGGCCTTGGACCTACGGAGGACGACTACACGATCGATACGCTCTCTGCGCTGAGCAAAGCCGAAACCGCAGAAGATCCCGGAGCGCTACGCAAGCTGGAGCTGCTGGCGCGTCGCTACCCGAATCGAATCAAGCTGGAGCATGCGCGACGCCAGGCGCGCGTGCTCAAAGGTCATGCGGTATTGAAAAACGAACGCGGGCTGGCGCCGGGCGTACGCCTGACTGTGAACGTGGGCGATCAGCAGCGCTGGATCGCTGCCATGCCTGGCGTACCTCAGGAGATGGAGCTGATCCTCGAAACTGAACTCCTGCCCTGGTTGGAGGAGCGTTATCCACAAACGGGAATCTTGCGTCGTTCTTTCTATGTCTACGGCCTGGGCGAGTCCACATTTCAGGCGCGATTCTTTGGAATGGGTCGCAATGCGTCGACAGAAGCCGCGCTCTTTCCGCGCCATCTGCTGCCCGCCGATTTTGTCTGGGGTGTTACCGCGGAAGCAGGGCGTCTGAAAGCTTTCTTCCAGACCGCCGATACAGCACTGCTCAAGTCTTTTGGGGCTGCAGCACAGCAGGAATGGCCGGATAGTTATTCGCCAGAGCTTGCTGAACATCTGCTACACCGCCTGGCGCGCGAGCGCGGCTTTTCCATTGCCACAGCGGAGTCCTGCACCGGCGGACTGGCCTCCAAGCTTCTGACCGATTTGCCCGGCGCTTCAGCCTATATGCGCGGGGCCATTGTCGCCTACCACAATGAGGTGAAGATCCATCGGCTGCAAGTCGACCCCGCGCTTCTGGAACGCAAGGGCGCGGTCAGCGAGGAGTGTGCAATTGCCATGGCACAAGGCGCCTGCGCGGCGCTGGACGCCGATTACTCCGTAGCGATCACCGGGGTGGCTGGCCCCGACGGCGGCAGCGCCGAAAAACCAGTCGGGCTGGTGCATCTGGCCGCAGCTGGCGGCAAGATCGCCGCGAGCTGCCGTGTGCTGCAGATCGGCATCGATCGCGACCGTATCCGACACTACAGCGCCCACCTGGCAATTTATCTTCTTTATCGTCATATACTAACTGACCTTGGCCTTCCGCTTCCTGGTTGAGGCGCCCGCCTCGGATTGGAAGGAACAAATAGTCAAAAGCCGCCGATCACTGGAGCATCGGACTGGACGCCAATCGGCCATGATTTTGGATTTGTCGATGTTTCGATGGAGAATCGCGGGCCTGCTTCTGGCGACATGCCTGCATTGCTCATCAGACAATGATTGTTCGAGAGCGGATTCAACATGCGCGCTCAGCGCTTTGATTCCCTACCTGCCCTTCTATGTGCCGCGCTTTCTCTATTCTGGAAACAACACCTCCAACACGATCAGCGGCTACCGCATTGACCCTGGAACTGGCGCGCTCGCAGCACTGGGCAATACTGCCACGCTGTCAGTATTGAATCTCAAGATCTCGCCCGATGGGCGATTCCTGTACATTGCGACTGGCGGCGGGAACTCGATTGTGACCTTTGCCATTCATCCCTACACCGGCGCACTGACGCAAATCGGCAGCGTAGCGGCTACTGCGCCGGTCGATTTGCTGCTCGATTCCAGCCGTCGATTTGCATATGTGTTGAACACTCTGCCAGCTTCGCTTCAAACCTTCGCCATCGACCCAGCCTCGGGCGCCTTGAGCCCTTCGAGTACCCTGACCATGGGAAGCGCGGGCAACCAGATGGCGTGGCGTCCCGATCAACGCGCTATCTATGTAGCCAATGCCACTGGACAGGTGATGGTCTTCCGTGTGGACCCGGCAAGCGGCGCCGCCCTGCTGCTGAGTCAAACGGGATTGGCTAATGCCCGCGGGGTTTCGGCCGACCCCTTCGGGAGATATGTTTATGTTACAGACAATACGGCAATACTAAAGGTTTTTCAAGTTCTCGGCGATGAAAGCCTGACGCTCGTTTCCAACGCAACAACCGGAACATTCAATACCTTCAGCTCCGTTACGCCGGACGGAAAATATGTCTATGTAAGCAATCAGACAACGGACAACATCAGCGTGCTACAAGTTGGCGACGGCGGCGTTCTGACCAACGTTGCCAATCAGCCGGCCGGAACCGGGCCGATTGGCGTTCACTGCGATGTAAATGGACGCTTTCTCTTTGTGGCCAACAGCGGTTCCGGCGACACCTATTCCTTTCGAATCAATCCGAGCAGCGGCCTCCTGACTCTTGTTTCCAGTCTGCCTTCCGGAGTCACAGCGCAAACTCTTGGCACTCTGAATCAAATTGGCTTCTGAATCAAGACTGTCTCTGGATTCGCTCCTGGAAGACCTCGCGCTGCCAGCGAATGCGCTGCTGGCAAAGTTGCAGCGCGAGCGCTTTCAGGGCAGCGGCCCCGGCGGCCAGCACCGCAACCGCACCTTGAGTGCGGTACGCCTGCGGCATCCGGAGAGCGGTTTGCAAGCGGAGGCCGCCAGTCATCGCGAAGGCGGCCGCAATCTCCATGAAGCGCTTCATCGTCTGCGCATCGCACTTGCCCTCCTTGCCGCCGAGCAATTTCGCTCCGCGCAAAAAGGCGGCGAGGCGGACGCCGCATTTTTGCGCCAAACGCAAGAGCGTTTTAGACCATTTCGAATGCCGATCAACGCCGATCACGACGACTTTCCCGGCCAGTGCTTTCTGTCCCTGTCCTGGCTGAGTTTGTGCGATGCCGAACCCAAGCCGGCGGCCGCAGAATTGCGACTGAGCCCTTCGGCGCTGACTCGCTTTTTCAAGCTGGAGGGATCGCTATGGCAAATGGCGCAGCGAATTCGCAGCCAGGCTGGCAGGGGCCAGCTACGCTGAAGCAAAAGCCAGCGACGCTTACGGCGACGATCTTTCCTGCAAGGGCTCGATTCGATCCAGCTGGCCGTGAAGAAAGCGCTGCGGACAGCCAATACAAAAGGGATTCGGCAACCATGCGTACACGCCGCTGGCAAGGTGCAGGGCGACTTCCTTTTCCTGAGCATCCGCCTGATCCAGCGCGCGGCTGCCAGAAATGAAAAAAACATCTGTGGATAGCGATTGACCAGCGGCAAGGCGCACGCGCGTTGCATTCATTATTTCGCTGCTGAATAGGATATTGTAGGCGCCATCATCAAAGCTCCATGGGCGATTTGCATTTTCCGTAATGGACTGGGCCTCCTCCGGGCTTTCGACACTCATTGCGCTGGCGCTGGCAACATTGTGGCTGCACATTACGGCAACGTAGTCTCCCGGCGGCAGATCAATCAGATGTTGAGTCTCATTGCCCAGATAGGCGCTGGCATAGTAGCTGGCGCCGCGAAGATCCAATACCCCGCCAATATTTCGCTCCGGATCAAGGCGCGCGTAGTAAACGCGCATCGGTCTATAGCGCACGACGTACGGAATAGCAATGACAACAAAACGCGCCTCGATACTTGCCGTTGCTTCAGAAGCAATATAGCCAGGCGGCCCTTCGCGCAAGTCGGGTATCGTACAGCCATTGAGCGCCGCGGCCAAGGCCAACACGGCCAACACGGCCAACACGGCCAAGATTCGTTTGCCATCGCATGCATTGCATACCATGGTCAGAGCTTTCCTGGCAGCTCAAGGCAAGTCAAGGATTCGAGTATTTTGACTTGCCAGAGATTCCCTGTCAGATGCCTGTAGCAGGTCTTGCGTACTCTTGCCTTTTGCGCCTTCTTGGCCGTCGCACTATTGAATTGCGCCACTCCCATTGGCCTGCCTCCGCGCGAATCGGGCGCAACCGGCGCGCTGGTCATAGCCATTACTGTGTCGCCGCCTTTCAGTCCGCTGGGCGTGTTAGACCGCACCTGCGACAGCGTCTATTTTGTGCGTGACTCCGACGATGTGCCGCGGCCCGAAGACTACTTTCAATCGCGCTTTCGTCGACAGAATCGATTCTATACGCCTGATCTTTTGCCCGGCGCATACCTGCCGGCAGGATGCAGCTACGATGTGGCTGCGGACTTAAGCGACATCAATCGTCATGCGGAACGCTACGGAATTTCGCTCCCTTCAACTTCCTCCTATACCACCTATTTCTCCCGAACCATGAGCGAAAAGGCCCGCGTCATCGTGCAGCCTGGAAAAATAGCCTTGATGGGGTCCTTTGTCGTCGACATGTCCCTCGATTTTGATGCAGCCGACGAGTTTCAGCAGGCCAATCGTCAAATGCTTACGCCAGATCTTGCCCGCTTTGGAATCGGCTCCTACGCAAACATGAAGTTTTTGTATCGTGGAACCCCGCGCGACACAGAGGAGGAGGCCACGGCGCATGAGCGGCAGGAGAACTTCCAGCGCGGAGTGGCGGCGGACCTCGCTGGCACGCACTGGGAGCCGATGCTTCCAGTAGAATAGTGTCGAGCTACTGGCCGACATCCCCCAACTACCCCTTTCCCAGCAGATTGCCAAAGCCCGCTGGTCGTTGTCACACCCTATCAGTACAATGGTCCGATGCCACGGATCTTTCATTTTGCAGACCTGCACCTCAGCGCCGCGCCAGCCGAGCATGAATACAGTCTGTCGACGCTGACCGCTCTGTGCAAAATGGCCAGGGAAGCAAAGGCCGATTTGCTGACCATCGGCGGAGATCTCTTCAATACATTTGAGGATATCGCGCCGCTCCGTAAGACGGTCGGCGAAATCTTGCGCTCCTGCGACGCGCCAGCGTTCTTCCTGCCGGGAAACCACGAGAGCTTGCGACAAATCCGCGGACAGAAGCTAGAACAATTCAACCTGGGCGAGCACGTTGAGTTTCTGTCCGAGGGACCGGCAACATTTCTGCAACGCGAGTTTGGCGGACACAGTTTGCAAATCGTCGCCGTCCCGCACAGTTCGGACTATGCGGCCCTCAGCGAGTGGAAGGCGCCAGCGCCGCCGAGAGGTCTGCGCATCGCACTGGCGCACGGAATTGTCGCCGGCATGGCCTACTCCGGACCCGACGAAGAAAAGGACGCGCCTGCCGGGGTGCTGGAGGCCGCGCATTTTGCACGCTGGGAATGTCAGCTGGCCTTGCTTGGCCACATTCACGCTGGACGGGAGCAGACAATCGACGGCGTTCGCTGCGCCTACCCTGGCAGCGCTCGCGTCTGGCGACGCGGCGAAAGCGGCCCGCGAGAGGCTTTGCTCATCGACTGGCAAGGTCGCGAGTTTTCCCTGCAACGTATTGCTATAGCCGCCGCAGGTCAGTATCGCACTGTGGAAACGAACATCCTGCCGGAAGGAAACGACTTCGATTGCAGTGCGCTTTCCTGGGAACCAGAGGACACCGTCGAAATACGCTGGAACGGAATGGTCGAAAGCGATGACCGCCTTGATGCGCTGGAGCGCAAGCTACGGGAAACTGCGCCGCCCGCGCGCCGAATAGATTTCACGCGCGACCGGGATCGATGCCTGGTCGCCGCAGACGTAGTGCAGCTTCCCAGCGCCGTGGAATTTTTGCGTCTCTGGCAACAGGGTTTCGAACAACTCGGCGGAGAGTCCAATGCCGAGACCATTGCCGACTGGCGTCGCGCGCGCGCGCTGGGTCTGAAGGCGCTGCACGACAACAAGGTGAGCTGAAATGTTTATCCGCTTACTGCTGCACAACTTCGGCAAGTTTCGAAATTCTGAATTTGCTCTGGGTCCAGTTACGGCCTTCTTCGGCCCCAATGAGGCCGGCAAGAGCACGCTTTTTGACGCCTTTTTCCAGGCGCTATGTCAGCCATCGGGGAGTACGAGCGACGGCAAGCGACTGCGCGAACGCTACGGCGAAACGGCAAGGGCCTCCCTGCACGACGCCAGGGGCGAGATCAAGGCCAGCCTGGCCCACGATGAGTTCCTGTCCACCTACGCTGTACACAGCGGCAATGTTCATATCAAAATGAAAGGACGCTTCTTCCAACAAGCCACGGCGGAACTATTCGAGAGCGATGTTCGCATGGACAAAGCCATCAAAATGCTGAACGACCTGGCGTCGGATAAGGCCAGCTTCGGCGCCGCCAGGGCGCGTCTCCGCCTCCGAAGCGAGCGCCAATCGCTCAGCGAGCGATTTCAGACCTGTGATCATGAGCGACTTGCTCTGGTCAGCAGGCGTAAGCAGGATCAAGAGCGCGGCCAGCGCATTGCATGGATGGATCAGGAGCTGCAACGCGCGGAAAAGCAGCTCCGACTTGCCGAGGATGCTATGCGCGATTTTGACGCGGCCGCCCGGCGCTCAGTCCTGGTCGAAGCCCTGAGCAAATTGAATCGAATCAAGGACCTGCAGCGCGAACTGGCGGACCTGAAACCTTTTGCAGAAGACGATGGCGGGGCGCTGGATTTGCTTTTGCAAGAGAATACCGCCGCCGCGGCGGCGGCGGAGGCGGCGCAGAAGCGCGCACTGGAAGCAAGCGAGGCCCGGATCGTCCACGATCGTAGTATCGAAAGCCTGAAAAAGCAGACCGGGGCCATGCTGCAGGCGTCACAGCTGGCAGGAGCACAGCTGGCGGCGCTGGCTACGTCGCCGGCGGTGAGTTCGAAATTACGGCGTGGCCGTCTGGCCGTTACGCTCGGACTGGCTGCGGCTGGAGTCGCCCTACTGGCCTATGCGTTTTGGGGGGGCGACGTTTACGCCCTCGTAGTCGGCGGCCTGCTTCTTTTTGGCTCGGCGCTCCATATTGTAGTCCGTCCTCATCGGGAATCGAAACTTGATCCGATTCGTCTGCAGACGCTACAGGCGGAATGGCGCAGCCTGGATCTGCCTGAACCTGCAGCGTTCACGCAGCAGAGCTACGAAGAAGAACTGCGCCGCAGAGAAAACGAGGCAATGCGCTACGAAGAGAGGCTGGGCCTCAGCCAGCAGCGCGACGCCGAGCTTGCGCAAGACGAGGAACGCAGCGCCGGCGAACAGGCAGCGGCGGCGGCCGCCGTGCAGCGCATAAAAGAAGAGCTTCGGCAATGGCTGCAATCGCGGGGCGTGGCAACGCCGGAGCAATACAAAGAGAAACGTCTGGCGTGGCTGGAAAAGAGCGGCCGCATCGCATTTCTCCGCGAGGAGTTGCAGAGCGTAGCCGCTGCGCGCGAACTCCGCGAGGCGGAAGTCGAATGGCAAAGCGAACTGGCCCAGCTTGGCGCCGGCGGCGCAAGGCAGGCGCCTGACCCGGAGGGTCAGTACAAACTGAAAAGTGCACATAGCGCTGCCCGCCAGCGGCGTGAGGAGCTGATTCAGCAATTGGCCGCAGAACGGGAATCGTCGGCCAGCGATCGCGGCGAAACACAGGGAGCACTCGGGCGGGTGCTGGCAGAATGGAACGATTTACAGCAGCAGGCGCTCCGATTGGAAGCGGATCTCCTCGAGAAAGAACAGGAGCAGCGCGCCGCCGGAATAGCCCGCGGGCTGCTTGCCGATTTGCAGCAGATGCACAGCTATCGCACGGTGCAGTTGGTCGAAGCTGTGAATCACTCGCTTTCCGGTCTTTTCCCGGAGACGCAACGCGCCCGCGTTAATGAAAACGCCGCCGAGCTTGAGCTGCAACTGGCGGATGCGCAGGGCGAAGCGCGGTCGATCGACTACCTTTCCGCCGGCACGCGCGATTCCTTTTTCTTTGCTCTACGTTTGGCTTTAGCGGCCCGGGTCGGCGTGGATGGTCGATTGCTTTTGCTGGATGAGCCCTTTCTGACGCTCGATGCAAATCGAGCGGAGCGGGCCTTAAAATATGCGCTGCACTTTGCGGAAGAAAAGAGCTGTCAGCTGGTACTCTTCACCAAAGAGCAGGCGCTGCTTGAACTGCTGCAAAATTCAGCGCCCGAGTATACGCTGCATCGGCTGAGCTCTTCCGCCTGAGATGCAGCGGGATTTCTTGCCGCAATGCAGCAGCAGAATAGCCGATGCGCCTCAGGGCCCCGGGTTTCCAGCGCCGCCCTGACCGCCCTGCGCTCCGCCGCCCTGTTGCCGCTGAAAGCTCTGCGGCTTTTCCTCTACGTACTGCATACGCACCAGCGAATCCACCATGTCCTGATAGATCTCGTTGCGCGCATCTACCTCGTCGCGTCGATACTCCGCCGGCGTACGCAAATCGAAAATGGGGTGCAATGCCTTCGGTAATACGTATGGATTCTCGGACCAGGTCATACGTACGTCTTCCAGCGTTGGCGTGTAGGGTTCCTGAACCAGACCCGCTTCCGTTTGACCAAAAGGGTTTTGCAGCGCGTAGTTATCAAAAGGATACTTCAAAGCAAACAGGAAGGCGGCATTCATCTTTGCCATCCGCGCCAGGTGAATAGAGGCGATATAAAGTTCAATACGGTTACGCCGCTGATCGGGATTGATGCGTTGTTCCGGCGTATTGTTGGCGTCGGCGCGGAGCGCCCGGTAGCGCGCCTCCTTGGCCATCCCCAGGTGACGGTAGCCGTACTCTACATTCTTTTCGATTCTATACTTGTTCATTGCCCAGTGATAGTCGCGGGCATTGTAGCGGCGTCCCGTCTGGGGCGATTCTCGATCAATGGCGAAGTCCTGGCGGCGTCGACTGCCGGGACCAAATTGCACGGAAATATCAACCACCGTGCGATCATCCGGATCGTTTGGATTTTTCTTTTCAATGGCGTCGCGCAACATGATCTCGGCGCGCTCCAGATAGGACTGGCTCAATTCTTCGAGCAGATGATCGACCCGCACCTGTGTGTCCAGGAAGCGATTGTAGGCATTGATATAGTTGCCTTCATAGAAGTAGACCATGCCTTGCTGGTAGATCTGCTTGATATCAAGGTATTGCTTGATGCGCGGCCCCTCGGCGATGCGCACCGAATCGCCAGGCGCGCGTAGCTGATCCATGCAGGCAGGAAAGGGTTCGCAGGGGAAATTGTAGACCAGCGGCTCAAGGATGCGCATATACTGCACCATCTCGATGCGCTTGGTTTGCGCCTTTTCGGCCACCGACTCAGCGGACAGCCCTCCGCCCCAGATGCCGCTGGCGGCAATGGCCCCGGTAACGATGCATTTCTTCAGCGAAGTCCTCATGGCGCCGCCTGTTTCCTGATTCAATTTAGCCGTGCTCCGCCTGGATGCCGGGCTTTTTCTCCTATCGGTTAAGCAGGAATGAAACCTGATTGCAGTCAGCGGAAAAAACGGGGACGGTGCTCCTGACTGCGGCTTTCAGGATTATGTCCCGGAAGCTCGCGAAGCAGCTGCAGGGGCGCCGCCATGATGATCAAGAAGAAGGTCGAGGACAAGGCCAAGGCAATTTCTTACCGGGCCAAAGAAAAGACCACCTGCCCGGTCTGTCGGCAGGAGTTTCAGATTGAGATGCTGCACAGCGGCGGCGGTCGATTGATAGCCGGGAAGCTGACGCCGGAGCTGCGCCGCCTGTATGAAGTTTCCAAGAAGTACGGCAAAGTATACCCGCTGGCCTATTCCATCGTTGTCTGCCCGCAGTGCCTCTATTCATCGTTTCCCAAAGAATTTGAGAAGCTGGAGGGCGCCCCGCTGGAGGATCTACGCAAGAGCGTAAACGATCGGCGTGCATCCATCGAAAAGATTGCCGGCCAACTGGACTATTCCGAGGATCGCAATCTGGTGACGGGGGCTGCGTCCTATTTGCTTGCTATTGAATGCTATCAGCGTCGCGATATTTCCGTGGCGCCAACGCCCAAGAAGGCGATCTGCAGCCTGCGCGGCGCCTGGCTATTTTCGGATATGAACGACGAATTTCCAGGACTGGGCTTCGACAAGGTGCGCGACTTTCTCTACACCAAGGCGGTAACTTACTACTCGCCGACGCTTGATATTATGACCAACGGTCGCGAGCCCCATGATCAGTTCCTGGCCCTGCTTGGTCCCGACACGGACAAGAACTGGGGATTTGATGGCGTAATCTACATCAACGGCTATCTCACGCGCCGCTTTCTGGATCGATTGGCGCCATCTCCCAATCAGAAGATTGAGATGCTGGACAAGTGTAAGCGGCACCTGGGCAAACTCTATGGCATGGGCCGAGCTTCATCCTCTAAGCCTTCAATTATTATTGATATGGCGAAAGAACTCTATGAGCAGATCTCCAACCAGCTGGAGGAGATGACCGCGGCCGCTCCGGTATGACGCTGCTTACATGAATTGCCCTGTGGCGCTGCTGGTCGAATACGACGGCAGCCAGTTTGCCGGATTTCAACTTCAGGAAGGCCTGGCGACTGTGCAGGGCGAACTGGAGCGCGCCCTGGCCGTAGCATTGCGCTATCCAGTGCGGGTAAGTTGTTCCGGGCGCACCGACGCTGGCGTCCATGCCAGCGGCCAGGTGGCGGCCTTCGACGCGCAGGAACCAGTCAACTCCGAGCGGCTTCGCGCTTCGCTGAACGCGCTTCTCCCGGAGGGTATTGCTGTCCATTGTGTCAGCGCCGCTGCAGCTGGGTGGCATCCGCGCTACGACTGCATCGCCCGCGAGTACGAATATCTGTTCTGGTGCGGTCCGGCGCCCTCCGCTCTGTGGCGTCGGCGCGCCCTGTGGCTCAAGCACTCGCTGCCGATCGTCCAGCTCAATAGTCAACTGGAAGCGATATTGGGCGAACGCGATTTCGCGGCGTTGACGCGCTATGAATACCGCAACTCCTCCACCACCCGCTATCTACACCGCGCGCAGTTGCAACAGACGGTGGAGGCGCCGATGACCGCGCCTTCCGGAAGCTTGGTCGTTTTGCGCATCGTGGCCAATGCTTTCCTGCATAACATGATTCGAATACTGGCCGGCTCTCTCGCTGACATAAGTCAGGGAAAGATTCAAATCAATCTGGCCGAGATCGTCGCCAGCGGGAATCGAATGCTTGCAGGGCGAACGGCGCCGCCTCACGCGCTTTATCTGCGAAGAGCGATTTATCGCAGTTCTTGCCGGCTTCAGGGATTTGACCTCGACGACCAGCTGCCCGATCGAAGGCCACGAAGCGCGCTGGCAGCTCTTGATCATCAGCCCTGATCGGGGCCGGGCCGGGCGTTTTATTTCTCTTGTCCCATGCAGCGCCCGCCAATTCGTTACCGGAACTCCGGCTTATGAGCAGGTCGACAATTCAGCGGACTGCCGGCGCCTTTTTGCTGGCCGCCACAGTGCTTGCGCCAGGCGTATTGCAGGCGCAGGATCGGGCTAGCAGGCTGCGCCACGAGCTGGGCTTCTGGTTTGGCGCCTCCAATCCTTTGCCGGGTTCGGACGTTGATGCCGTTCTCGATGCCAACGTAGGCGCCGGCGGCTTCTACCGCGTCAACTGGCCGTGGATCTTTCACAGCGAATTTGGTTTTTCCTGGGCCCAGTATTTTTCTCGGGGCGAGCAGAAGCTGCTTACCGTCCCTGTCTATGGCGCACTTTCCTACCAGTTGCCCTTTGCCTTCAAGGTGAACACTTTTCTCAAACTGGGCGGCGGAGGCGCGTGGATTGAGGTGCGGCCTGCAAACCGCAGCGGCTGGGACCCTCTCTTTTATGCGGGTCTCGAGTTTTCCATTCTTGCCAGCCGGCGCCTGCGCGTGGGCCTGCGCATTGATTACAACTTGATCTATGAAAAGAATCAGGATCCGCCGCCGCTCTACTACCTGACGCTGGCCAATACCGACCCGCGATTCCAGCAGACGCAGAATTTTTCGGTACAGAATGGGGAATTTTTCCACTTTGGTCTCATGCTTTCTTTTGTGCTGTAACGGGAGCCGTCGCCATCATGATTCAATTGCCGTCACTTACTCGCAAATGTGCTGTCTACCTCCTGCTGGCAGCCATGCCGTCGCTGCCTGGCTGCTTTAAGGGGAGCGATGGCCCATTGCTCTCCTTCCTGACTAACAGTCGATTGATCATACTTTTAAAGGGAACGTACGCCAGCGATCGCCCCCTGGAGTTCTACGAAATCAATAGCAATCGGATCTTCCTGAGTTCAACGGACACGGCGTTGTTGAGCGCAGGCCTGAAGCAAGCGACTACCACAGGGTGCACGCCCTTTGTGGATCCCCTTTGCCTGCCGCCGCTGTCGCAATTGCCCATTTTTCTGGACTTTGGCGAGGTGCGGCTGAGCTCAAGGGAACCTGGCAATGACGAATTGCTGGGAGTCGACGATGAGGAAAGTTCACAAGGCTTTTGGGACATTGCATCCAATGAGCGGCAGGTCTATTGCAGTACAACGTACACCCTCGATAGCTCACGGGATAACTGCAAACTGGGCGGCGTTGCGAACTTCTACGAATTGATGAACGGCAACGGCGTGATTTACCCAGGACGCGATGTAGCGGCAGGCATCTACTACCACGCAGGCGTCTACGCGCGCGCCCTGGCTACTGGCTGGGGACTGCGCAACGGGGTCCTTGCCTTGAGCACCTTTGATAACAACGATATCGTCGGCGTTCGGATCACGCCTTACGTGCAGTATGATCCTAACATCGACTCGACCACTCAACAGCTCATTCCGGCCGATTGGTTTCCGATGCACTATTCCTCCTCATTGAATCCCCATGGAGCAATGATCAAGGATGACGCCACCTACACCCCGGTCGTCCTCGAAATTCGCTTTAATATCAAGGAAAACTTGATGGTACATTCGTTTACAGACGAAGGCAACCGATCGGCGCTGGCCGTTGCCTTTAGCGACTGGAGACGGCCACACAATGACAATGGCGCGGACCTGGGGTTGAACATGGGCGGCAACGTGCTTTCTCGAGCGCGCATGTTCTATCCGGACGTAACTTCAACGCTTACCATCAGCGGCGGAGTGCAGAGTCCGCGACACTACTATGCCCTGGAGTATTCCACGGACGCCACGCGTGACATACAGCTTCCGGTCAGCGCTACTCCGGTTCGCAACGGATCAAACAATACAATGCGCAACGTAATGGCCGGAACCTACGTATTGCAATGTCGCTATGATTGCAAGCACGACGGGTATCCGGAGCTGGTGCAGTCCGAGGTCGGCCCATTTGAAATAGGTACTGGACCGGGCCTGGCGGCGCAGAGCCTTGCCTGCGGCTGCGGTATCAACCCGCCAAGCGGCTGCGATGCGGACCCGCCCTGCTATTGATTGAGCGATGAAGGCCGCGGGCCAGTTGGCAGCCCGCCATCTGGCTCGCTGGCCTGCCGGATGCGTCGACGAATGCTGCGCGCACGACGACGATTGGCTTCCAGTAGACCAAGCATCCGCTGATGGTCTTCGTGTCGAGCGTGCGCCCCAAAGAGGCGTTCCATCAAACGTTCGGAGAGTAAATACCAGGAAGCGCTTGAAGTTGCGCGCAGCTCGCCCGCGGATAGAATGCTTGCTCTGGTGTAGAGCCGCTTTTTGCGCACCGCTGTAATCCAGGCGCGCACTTCCAGTTCCCTGTCCAGCGGCGTCGCGCGATGGTATTTCATATGCAGTTGATCGGTCATTACAGCGTGACCGACGTGATAGCAGAGGTTTCCTTGCGCTTCATCGAGAATCGCGGCCAGCACACCGCCATGCATATAGCCGGGCGCGCCGCGCTGCCAGCTTTGCGGAACGTAGCGAAAGCGAACTTCGCCGCTTTCTTCATGAAAGGAAAAATCTGCGCGCAGACCATGCTCGGAAGCGGATCCGCACCCGTAGCACTGCGGCGAATGCAGGTCCTGCGAGGATATCGTCGGTCTGTATTCGTCCGCGGGCATACGACTGTTCTCGGTTGAGCGGCTTTGCTGTCAGCTTCTTCATGGCAAGGGAGTGGCGAAGTCAAATACGTTGACCAGCGTCTTTTCGGAAGAAGTACAGAGCATGGTCGGGAACGTTCCAGCGGCCGTTCCGGCGTAGTAGCAAGTCGTCTGCAGCAGGCGAGCCCCGCTTTGAATGTCCTGCAGCAAGGTTCGTTCGGAGGGACTGTACAGCAATTGGTCCAGGCAAGCATCCTGTGCCAGTAGCATCGCCTGCGCAGCGGCGAAGCCGCGAGCCGAAAAGTAGAAAGCCCGTTCCTGAGCGCTGACCAATTTGCCGATATTGGCGTTCATCCCCTGCTGACAATCATCCATTATTGTAAAACGATTCTGGTCGTTGATGCTGGAGAAATTGGCCGCGCTGTCCGCCTGCAGTGCCAGTTGCGAGGCGGCGGCAGCCAGCGAAGTCGTGCAAGCGGAGGTGGCGCCATCCTTTAGCAGGCCCCACTCCGAATTGTAGCGAGAGCGCAAGTCGCTGCTCAAGTAAGCCGAGTTGCTCAGATCCCGGTAATTGTAAACATTGCACTGGCTGCGCGGCGCACGAGAACAGCTGAAACGACCAAGCTCCGTCGCCTGTCGAAAACTTTGCGCACAATTGCCCGATTCATAGTATGCAAACAGGCTCAGCGCCAGCAGGTCGCTGGCGCCTATCGGGTCCGGATCCTGCTGGTCCAGTTGCTGGCACGCTCCCCAATATAATGTAAGCAGCGCCCAGATCAGCCGCGGGGATCGTTTGAAAGCCATCAGAATCGCGCCTCCACTCCAAGATTGATTAGAGGTAACAACAGATTCCGCCCGCGCCCGATAGGCGTGGAAATGTAAGTGCTTTCATAGCTGACTGCCGGATTCACGCCGCGTACGTAGGGGTTCAGGAAATCAAAGTTTTCCGTTTCAGGGTTGCGCCGACCGTATACGTTGATCAGTTCGACATAGTAGTTCAAGAAACCCCACTCATAGTTGAGAAAGCGGTCCAGGCGAATATCAAGCTGATGGATTGGCAGCAACCTCGCTGAATTGTAGCGATCAGAATATTTGGGAATAAAGGTAGGACGTCCAATGATTGGAAGATTGGCAGTGCTATCGGCGCTGGTTATGGGCGTATAGGGCGTATTGTCGTTGTAACGCCAGCGCACTCCCAGCTGCCACTCGGCATTGAATTTATAGCTGACCACCATGCTTGCCTGGTGGCGATGATCGAGATCAAAGAGCTCATCCCGGTCATTGTCATACAGAATCAGGGTCTCGCCGCTGTCGTAGTAGAGTGCGGTAAGCGGTCCCTGCTCAATGTAAGCGGCAGCCTTGCGCGATACGTTCGCTGCCTGAATTTGATCGCGCTGATCTTGTGTGAGCCGCGGCTGATGATTGTTGCGTTTGGTAATAGAATTGGTGTAGCTCAGCCATCCCGAGAGGCCGCGGCCGCTGCTGGAGGGCGCCAGGCGCAGAAAGATTTCGCCGCCCTCGCTGAAACCGGTTCCGTCATTGGAAAAATTGAGAGCGCGATTTTCGTAGGGTGTGGCGGCAATATCGAGCGGCTTGCTGGCCAATTCACGGCGATTGGTGCGCGGCGAAAAGGGGACCGTCAGCCAGGCGTCCTCCACTACAAGATTACGAAAAGCATTGCGAAATGCCTCCAATTTGAGGGTAATGCGCGATCCGAACTTCTGTTCGATGCCGCCGGCCAGACGGTCCGCTTCTTCCATGCGCAACCAGGGATTGCCGGCCTCCTCGCTAACCGTATTCAATCCCGGGGGAACATTGAAATGTCGACCGGCTCCCAGCAGCAGGGCGGCGCCTATTTCATCGATGGCAAACTCAAACCCCAGCCGCGGACCAAGACCGCGGCTATGCGAAAGCGAATAGTATTCATTGCGCAGCCCCGGAGTCAGTCGAATACGCCAGAATTGAACTTCCGCATCAAAGTAAGCGCTGTCCAGATGGTATCGAGTTCGATCGCCGTCATACAGCGCACGGAAGCTGCGGTTACTCTCGACCAGATCGTTGATTACATCCACAAAACTTGGCGTATTCGGATTGATGGCGCTTTGCGGCGAAAAATTTCGCAATGAAAGCTCCCAGCGCACATCGTTGTGTTCGGCGCCCACGCGCAGCGATAAGAGATCAGAAATCAGCTCCATCTCCGTTTCGCTGAGTGCGTAGAATTCGCGCCTGGCATCCAGCACCTCAAAGCCAAAGATCGTCTCCCCGGTGAAAGGCGATCGGAAATCCAGCTCATAGTCTTCGCGAAAGCGGCTGGTTTGCAGGCGGACTGTACTGCGCAGCCAGCCGCCGTATTGATATGCGTAGCTGAGGCCCTGGGTATGAAAGCCGCGATCCAATCCCACAGGCGGCCGAGAATCCGTATTGCTATCGAAATTGCCGCCGGCGGCGCCGCCGGCGGAGTTCAAGCCGTCGAGCCCGGGAATCAAGCCGCCGGAATCGGAGTTAGAGATTTCGGCGGTAGATTTCGCGTAGTCCAGAATGTCACGCGAGCCGAAATAGACCAGGTAGACTTCGTGTGAGGCGTTGAGCTTGCCTCCGATCTTGAATTGTCCATCCTGGTAGTTTGCATACTTTGCGTTTGCCGGGACGCCGTCAGGGTAGGTGCGCAACAATACATAGTTGGGATACGATTGTTTGGCCGTACCAAAAAAGCTGATTCCGCCAAACAGCGGTCGTTCGTGATAGACATCGCTCTTGAACAGAGCAATATTCAGATTGGTCAACGGCCGTTCCGAACTTGTCGGTCCTTCCAGCCAGATGATTCCGCCCGTGCTGTCGCCGAAGCGCGCCGGATAGGTTCCTGTAAAAACATCGAGCACTCGAAGGTACTGGTTATTGACCACGCTCGATTGGTCGCCAAGATGAAAAGGATACTGGATCTTGAAGCCGTCCAGGTAGAAGCGGCTGGCTCGCGGACCAGCGCCGCGCAGCGTTAGAAAGCCGCTGGTGCTATTGCGATAGGGTGGACCGATGCCAAAGCCCTGCAGAAAATTGTTGGTCAAGATGTTGGTGGTCGGCAGGGCCCCCACCGGCGGCGCCGCTGCCACTCCGGGCAAGGTCTCCACCGCACGAAGTGCATCGCCGTAGGCGCCAGGCAGGCGCCGAATCTCTTCCTGGGTCAGCCGGTAGCGCGACAGGCGAGTGCGATCGCGCAAGCCAACTATGGTTACGGCCGCGTCATCGCCAGCCGTCTGCGACGGGCCGGCGCCCGCGCCCTCCGGCGGCGCCAGCAATAGTTCAACCGCCTGGTTGTCCTCCAGCTGGCGACGAAACTGTTGTACCTGCTCGCCCGCCACGACTCGCAGCGTATAGAGTCCCGGACGCGGCAGTTCAACAAACAAGCGTCCCTGTTCGTCTGCATAAAAGGTCTCGCCCAGCTCAAGAATGATGACGCGCGAATCAGCCAGGGGCGTACGCGACGGCGCCTGCAATACGCGAACGGGCGCTCGCAGGGCTGCGCCCGGTTGGGCGGAAAGATGACGGAGCGGATGAACCGGCGCCCAGAGCAGAACCGCAACAATAAGGGACGTCGCCAGGTTTCCTGGCAGCGCTCTCAGACAAAAGCAACGCGGTCGCACTTGACGCAGCATGGGCTGCGGCGAGCTTCGAAACCTGTGCCGTCGAAGGGAGCAAATTTCATGTCGCGAGGCGTCAGCAGGCGAAAAGCGATTCCGTTTGCCCTCCTGCTGACGGCTTTGTCCTGTGTAACCAATTGTAACCAGAGCGATCGAACTACGCCGGCGTGGACGGCGCAAACGCGCATCAATGCGGCCTATCAGGTCAAGGTAGACCAGTGCGACTCTGACCCGGGGCTGTGGCTGATTGTGCCGCATGATGTACGGGAAGAGGATGTGCAGCTATGTGTTGCAGAACTGCTGGCGGCCGCCTGTCCGCTGCGAGGAACTCCGGCAGGCTGCCTTTATATGCTGCTGAAGCCGGCGCCGGCGCCGGACACTGACGGAATTTAGCGCGCCACGCCGCTATGATCTGGATATCTTCAACGCTGACCGCGCTTGACTGCGTCGCCTTCAGGCGACACCTGACAGAGTACCATGAAGGACGCAGCGCTTGAACTGGTTAGCTTTCCGGTCGCCCCGCTGGGCTGCAACTGCACTATCCTGCGTTGTCCGGATACCGGCGAATCGGCGGTGATCGATCCCGGCGGCGATGGACCTCGCATCATCCAGGCCCTCGAAAAGCAAGGATCGTACGTGCGCTGGATTGTTCATACCCATGCCCACTTTGATCATTGCCTCGCAACCCGTGAGGTCGCCGAGTATGCCCGCGCTTCGAACAAGGTCGCCCGCGAATGGCAGACCCATGTAGGCCTGCATCGCGGCGACATGTTCCTCTATGAAAATCTGGGCGTACAATGTCGCTGGTTTGGCCTTCCGCCACAAGAGGCGGAGGAAGCCATTGACTACTTTCTGGAAGATACCGAGGAGCTTGCCATTGGTCGCGGGCGCTTGCGCGTCCTGCATACGCCCGGCCACACTCCTGGCTCCTGCTGCTTTCACCTGGAAGAAACGGGCATGTTGTTTTCCGGCGACACGCTATTTGCCATGGGTATTGGTCGGACCGATCTGCCCGGCGGCGATTCGGACACAATCCTGCGCAGCATTCGCGAGCGGCTCTTTACGCTCGATGATGCTACTCAGGTGCTGCCAGGGCACGGACCCATGACGCGGATCTACGAAGAAAAGCGCGGCAATCCCTTCTTTTGAAGGGGCTGGCCGCGCCCCACAATCAGCGATTGCGCGTAACCGTAAAATCGCGCTCCATCTGTGAAAGGCTGCCGCTCAGGATTTGTACGCTGGCGAGGTCCTCGCCCTGCTCGCCCAGCAGATTCAAACGCAAGCCAGCTGGCGATTCAACTGCCGTTGCGCCGGAGGCGAAGGCGCCCTGGAATCGGCGGGTCGGCTGCGATCCGTAGCGGAATTCGCCGCTGTAACGATCGCCGTCTCCGCGCAGCATGAGAATGACTTCAACCGGCGGCCCTTCCCCGTCCCACGCCTCGCCGCGCCACTGCCCTTCGAATCGATCGAAGCCGAATCCAGGCAGCGCCCGCTCGGTGGCGCGCTCGCGAGCTGCGTTAGCGAAAGCGGCTACGGCATTGGAATCCTCGGACTCCGGACCAAGCTCCGGCTTAGAACGTACTACATAGAAATAAAGTTCGCCGCGCTCCGGCAGCCTTTCGCTGAAAGTTGTCTGTGCGGCTGGCAGCGTGGCTACCTGCTGGTATCTACTCTCCCCTTTCTTTTTCCGGAAAACATAGTAGGAGCTGGCGCCTGGCGTCCGCTGCCAGCGCAATGTTACGCGCTGCTGCTGTTGAAGCAGGTCGGCGCGCAGATTGGCCGGCGGCGGGAGCGCGCTGCCGGCGCGTTCGGCATTGGGATTGGCCCGTCCAATTGCCGCTTCGGCATAGTCGCTGGCGCCGGCGCCATTGGCTGCGGCTACTGTGTAGGCGTACCAGCCGCCGCTCTGAATCGCCTCGCTATCATCGCGGAATCGATTGGCGCGCACCTGCTGCGGGCTGCTCCAGCTCTGCGCGTCGTAGTCGTAACGATAGATGTAGTAGCTCTGCGCCCCGTTCACAGCTTGCCAGGTCACATCGATGTGATCGGAATAGATTCCATTGGAAGCCTCTACGCCCTGCGGCGCCGAGGGCGGCGTATTTTGGCCGGCGACGCGCACGCTGGTTGCCGAGCTCCATGGACCGGCCCCGGCGCCGTTGACTGCACGCACAATGTAGGCGTTTTCGGCGTCGACCACCGCGGCGCGATCCGTGTGCGTGGCTTGCGAACTCTGGCCGATCAGGCGATAGCTGTTATTTCGAGAGTCCCTTCGAGCAATCTGATAGCGCTGGGCGCCGGCCGTTGCCGTCCATTGCAGCCGGACGGCAGCGCCGCTGGCTTCGCCTTCCAGTCCGACGACTCTAGCCGGCCGAGCGTTTGTATCTGCCGGGCGCGACGCAGCGTAACCTTCCGCAACCGGGCTGCGCTCAGGATCAGAGTAATTTTCGTTGGAAGCCGCGGCCACAATGCCGTAGCGATAAGCAACGCCGGGCTGAACCGATGTGTCGGCGTAGGACAATTCCTGTGCATAGCCGAGCTGCTGGAAGTTATCGGGCGATGTGGACGGCGCACGGAAAAGGACGTACACCGTAGCGCCCTGCACAGCGGACCAGCGCAGCTCAACCCGATCCGTGAAGCTGCCCTTGCTTGCCGTAAAGCCGGCTGGCGGATTGAGCCGACCCTCGCCTTCCGATTCCGCGGGAGAAGGTTGCGGCTGGGGTTGAGGCTGCGGCTGCGATTCGCGGACATCGTACATTACCAGCACTTGCGGCTGGAGCTGCTGCCACATACGGTAGGAGATCCACCCGAAACCGCGATCGCCCCACTGGTTACCCCACGAATTGATCAACTTAAAGGCGCCGACATGGCCCGCAGGCGATCGCTTGCTATCATCGTAACCGACCAGAGTCATGGCGTGGCCGCCGTAGTTCTGTCCGCCGCGACGATCGTAAACCTGAGCCTGAAGACTGTAGAAGTTTTCGTCGACGGCGATGCCGAAGTTCACTGGATTGCCGGCAGCCAGTTCGGCCTTGATGGCATTGAGATCCGTTCCGCCGATCGCGCGATAGCTGCGCGCTCGATAACTGCCGGCTTCCTGACGTGCAGCCGCTCCGGGTTGCGTACGGTAGTCGCTGTCGCGGTAGGGCATCGTTTTCCAGCTGGCGGCGCCGCGCTGGACCATCAAATTCATTGCGCTATTGATTACCGATCCCTCATCGCGACCGCCATTGATCTGGTTGTACGTCCAGGCTGGCGAAAAAATGTGCGCGCCCTGTCCGCCGCTGACCGGAGCATCAAAGCCCCAGCTGCGTTCTGCATTCTCATGAAAGGATTTTGTGTAATAGGTTGTTGACCAGGCCACGCAACTGCCCTGCTGTCCCTGGTTTCCAACAGGGGGCATTCCTGAACTGAGGTCGACGCTGGATGGCAGGCCGCGATGCGAAACCTGCGTTTGCTCTGAAAGTTCGATGGCAGCAAAACGATCGACCGGGAGCGGCTGATAGCCGCAGCGAAATCGACCATTGCGGCAATCCGCCGGCTGAACGCTGGCTGGATCAAATCGTTCCTGGGCCATGTATCCGGGCGCCAGGATCAGGGCCGCTGTCGAGAGCAGGACCAGTGCGGCCCAGACGATAGCTTTGCGAACGTTTTTGTTCATGTGATGCTCCAGTAAATTCGAGGCGCTGCAACAGCAGAAGCGCTAGCGACCGGCCAGGCTGCGCAGTTGAGCCAGGGTATCATCGGAGAATTGTGCAAAGGCAAAAGGACGCGGATCAATCGGCAATAGAGCGCCGTCTGCGCTGCGCCGCAAAAAGACAAAGTAGCGTCCATCCGGCGGAACTTGTCGGAGGTGCCGTTCATAGGAATAGGGAAAGACCATGAAGTAGAGCCAGACCTGGTTGGCAACGTCGCCCTTCAGTCGTTCTTCAATTTGCAAAGAGACGCTGGCATGTTGACTGACTTCACTGAAGGGTCGCGTCTCGCCGCCGGCCAGCCGGGCAAGGACAACTACATCCGCATTCTGAAAGCGCTCCGCCAGCGGCATCATTGGCGGCAGCGCGACCAGCGAGATCGGCGTCAGGCCAAGCAGCAGTACGGAAAGCAGTCGTCGCATTGCAACTCTCCAGAGTAGACGGCCGGCCGGACAGGCCGGTTCACAGCAGAAGCATGTTTCCCCGGGAAGGTCATTTCTTTTTTTGTCACTGATTTGGCCCTTGCAAAGGCGGCGCGCCTGGATGATCTGGTCTGCGACCGAGCAACAAACAGGAGCGATGGCATCTATGGCAGCGGCCGAATTCCAGATTGAATTTCTTTCCAGCGTCCCGCAGCGCGCGGATTTGTGGATCTGCTTGAGCCTGCAGGCAGCGGCTGCAAATGAAGAAGACAAGCCTGTGCTGGCCGCCAGCGATGCGCTGCAGCGATTGGCCACAGCCAGCGCTACGCCCATTCTGGAACTGCTGGCCGACGAGCGCTTCTGTGGAGAGCAGGGCAAGCACGTCGCCCTGAACCTTGCCGGGGCCGGCCAACGAGACCTGCGCTCGCTGACCATCGGTCTGGGTCCCGAGGCAAAGCTTCGCTACCATCGCGTTGAGGCTTCGATAGCTCGCGTACTGCGCAATGCGGTGCATCAGGAGAAGATTGGTTCTGTTTTCATTGATTTGCCCTTTGGACCCGAAGACCCCCGACTTCCGGCGCTGTGGCTGGCGGCGGCGGCAGCGGTGCACCAATTTTGTTATCGATCTCGCGAAACGCGCAAACCCGGACCTGCCGTCGAGCGCCTGCAGTTTGTGTCGAGCTCGCTGACGCCGACGCGAAGCAAACAGCTGGCTGCGGAACTGACAGCGACGCTCCGGGCGCGCAGCCTGGCCATGGACCTGGTGAACATGCCAGCCAATGCCAAACGCACGAGCTCTCTGGCGGAGGAAGCGCGGGCTCTAGCAGCCTTCGACGTCGAAGCGCGGATTCAGGAAGATCTGCCGTGGATCAAGACCAACATGCCCTGCTTCTATACCGTGGCGCGCGGTTCGTTGCAAAGCGATCCGCCGCGATGGATTCATTGTATCTATCGACCTTCTGGAACTGTAAAGCATCGCATTGCTCTCGTAGGCAAAGGCGTTATTTTTGATACCGGCGGTTATCAGGTAAAGCCTGACGACTACATGAATTCGATGAAGGCCGACATGACCGGGGGCGCCACAGCGCTGGCGGTGCTGCGCGCTGTGGCCGAGCTTAAAGTCGAGGGTCTGGAATTGCACGCTTTCTGCGCCGCCACGCCGAACATGATAGATTCCGACGCTATGGTGCCTGATTCTATTGTCGATACGGCCTGCGGCAAGAAGGTCGAGATTCGCCACACCGACGCCGAGGGAAGACTTACGCTCATTGATGCCGTGACAATGGCGGAGCGCGAACAACCGGAATTGATTGTGACCATCGCGACTTTGACGGGAGCAGCGGCTCGCGCTGTTGGTCCCGCTATCGCACTGATGTCGCGTCAGCGATCATGGCGCGACCGCTTTGAACAGGCCGCTGAACTGGCCGGCGATCCCTGCTTCGCCCTGGATGTGGTTGAAGAAGACTTCGAAGATATTGCCAGCAAGCTGGATGGCGCGGACATTAGCAATGTCCAGAAAGGAAAGAATCGCGGCGCACAAACCGCGGCCGCCTTCGTGATGAGCGGAATCAAAGAACAGCAGCCGTTGCTGCACCTGGATATCGCTGGCGGCGATATGACGGAAGATGACCGCGCCACCGGAATCGCAGTCAAGGCGCTGTTGCGTTTTCTACTCGATCTGCCGTAAGCGTAACAGCGCTCAGGCCAGCGAAGCCATGGCCTGGAATCGGGCCAGCAGGGCCGGCAGATCATCGTCGGCCTGCGCGCTGCAAAAGCGCCAGCGCTGTGCAAGACGGATGCATTCCCCCGGCGCCAGATCGACCATCGCGCTGTGGCGCTCCAGCTCCAGATAGTTGCGATCTGGAGAGTTGTATATTTCCACATCGGCGCCGTGGGCAAAACGGGCGCCGGGCAAGGCCGCCGAACTTCGCTCCACGCCAACGCACTTGTGCTGGCGGATGAGCAGGGCGTAGAGCGGCGCTGCGCCGGTCACTGCGCCGTACTTGAAATGGGCCGGACTTTGACAGTCGATTTGCGACCATCCGGACGCCGCAGCGCGCACTCGCTGCGAGAGCAACTGTACAGACTGCCCCTCATTGGCATGGGCGATCAGCTGCTGCGGTTCAACCGCCACGAACACCAGAGCTGGTCGCAGAAATTGGCTGACATTCCAGACGCCAAGCGCACGCACATGGCCGCTGCAATTGACAATGCTTTCCTCAAGATGCGCCACATTGGCTTGCAGCCTGAACTCCCGTCGAACTTGCAGGCCGGTTTCAGAGCAAGGCGCGCTTTCAAGGATAAAGGAGTCCTTGCTCTCGATCCTTCTGTATTCGCCGCCATCCAGATCGCGCAACGGACGCGAACCTGGCCACGCCGCCTGCGGGGCTACCCAGGTCTTGTCGCCGCCCCACAAGGGAAAGCCGCCATTGTCGTAAGCTCGAAGCGTATCAGCAGGAGATATCTGCTGCAGATCCAGATCAGCGTAGAGCAACTCCATGCCCTCGAAGCGCAATGAAATCAAACGACCGCCCGGTCCAGGCAGAAAGCCAAGCTCCAGTTTTTCACTGCGCAGACGCCATGCTGCTCGGCGATAGAGCTCCGTTGGTTCAGGGGCGACCATTTTCTACATGGCGGCCCGTCGGCCCAGGGCTTGAAAGGACAATCCAAATTGACGGGCCCCTGGGGCAAGGGCGTCCTGCCAGTGATGCACTCCCTTCTGGTTGACGGCGTTTCCATCGAACTGGGACGACCTGACGAGATCCGCGCCGAATGGGTGGGCAATCGCGATGTGCTGCACCAGCTGCTGGCCTGCTGGATGCAGGTGCATCCCGAGGACTTGCCGCTGAATCCACGTTTGATTGGCCGCCCTGGCGTTGGCAAAACAACTCTGGCCTGTGCGGCGGCGGCGGAGTTGCAACGTCCAGTTTACATCTTTCAGGCCACTATGGATACCCGACCGGAAGATCTGCTGATCACGCCGGTACTTGGCGAGAACGGACGAATCAAGTACGTCGCCTCGGCGCTGGTCAGTGCCATGGTCGCTGGCGGAGTCGCTGTGCTGGACGAAGGAAACCGGATGGGTGAAAAGTCCTGGGCTTCCCTGGCGCCCCTGCTCGATCATCGTCGCTACATTGAGTCCATTGTAGCTGGCGTAAAAGTAAAGGCGCATCCTGAATTTCGTTTTTGCGCTACGATGAATGAGGATGCTTCCACCTACGAAGTCCCGGAGTATATCCAGAGTCGCCTGCAGCCGCAAATCTATATCGACTTTGCCGACGCCGACGAGGAACTGGAAATACTCCGCGCCCAGATGCCCTATGCGCCCGAAGAGCTGGTGCGCTACGTTGTCGATTTTTTGCAACGCGCTCATTCCAGCGACGAGCCTTACTCCGTTCGCGACGGCATCAACATCACGCGCATGGCCTTGAAGCTTGGCGTCGCCCGCCGTCAACGGGAAGAACTGCCGGCGACGCCGGAGTCGCTGGGCGAAGTCCTGCGCAGCGAGCCTTCGCAGTTGCGCGGACTGATGCACGATTCGGTGATGGGCGTACTCGGCGACGATGCCCTGCGCTATCTGCAGTGAACGAACCGGAACTGCTCTATCAGTCGCTGACAGTGCCGCTGGCCAGCGGCCTGCGCGCGTTGCCGATTGTGCATGGCGCGGTGGAGTTTACAACCCTGCTCCGTCGTCTGTTTCTCCAGGCGCCGCCATACGCGCTGGCCATCGAAATTCCGGAATTGATGTGGCCAGCCATCGATGCAGCGCTCGAACACGCCGACCAGATTCCGGTCGTCACCCTGGAGCAGACTGAAGAACGGCCGCCGCTGCATTTTATCCTGGAACCGCTGGAACCGCTGGTTGAAGCCCTGCGTTCGGCCAAAGACGCTGGCCTGCCCATCCACCCCATAGATTTTTTTCACGACCGGCTGCTGGCCTGGATCGGCGAGTCGTTTCCGGACACAGTTGCAGCATCGGAGGCAATGATGCCGCCGGCAATGTGGGAGGCCTATGCTGCCGTGCAGCAGTTACATCCCGGCGGGGAGGAAGTCCAGGCGATTGATGAACTGCGCGAAATCCAGATGGCCGCCGAGTTGCGAAACCTTGCGCAGGTTTATGGCGACACCTTGAGCGAACGAAGGCCGCTGCTGCTGGTTTGTGGAATGCGTCACCTTCGCGGAGTGCGCCGCTTCTTTCAAATGGAGGACGGCCCCTTTGAGGTCGAGCGTTTGCGCGTTGCAGCGTTGGCCCCCGATCGCGTATTGGAGGAGGAGCCGCTGGAGGCAATGCTTTCCAGCCAGCAGCGAATGAGCGAGGGCGGGGCTCAACTGGCGCCAACGATCTCGGCCCTTGCCCGAAAATCAGCGGCCTCGCTGGTACAACCCGGCTACTTCAACACAGCGTGGCTGTTTGCACGCCGCGGTCTACAACAGGTATTGCGCTTTCGTCGACAGACGCTACAGCGGCGACTGTACCGCGACGTCGTGGAACGCTACGACAGGGATAGCGGCGAACTGACGCCGCCGCAGCGCGAAAAGCTCTTCTTTCGATTTGCTCGTAACTGGAGTCTGCTGGAAGGCGACGTGCTGCCTTCGGCCTACCGCCTGTTAATGGCCGCCCGCGGTTTTGGCGGCGATAACTTCGCCCGCGTTTTTTACGATGTGATGAACGTCCTTCCGCCCTTGCGCGGCAATCGTCTCCCGGAACGCGAGATCACGCTGGAAGAGCTATTTCGCGACAGTCGAATGATTCGCTTTCGGCTGCCGATCAAACGCAAGAAGCGCGATGCTCCGCAGCGGCTGAAACGCAGATTCGAGCGCGAACGATATCCGGGACAATGGCGCGAGGCGTCGCGCGGCGGAATGTGTTCTTATCCTCCGGAAGATGTGGTCATTGAAGATTTTGGCCGCACCCTGCAGAAGAGCGCCAGCGCCCTGTTGCGCGGGCTGGAGTCGCGAACGCTGCCATTCAGCTCCAGCTTGATGGACGGGATCGACTATCGCGAAACGATTCGCAATCTTCATCTGGGTCGAATCTTTGTCAAGGACGCGCACCAGCGCGCAGCGGATGCCGGCGCGGTCGTGATTATCTTCAATGAGGACGAAGACGAGCATCCGTGGCGCGTCGTCTGGTGGGGCGAGCACAGCGGCGAAAGCGATATGGCATTTTTTGCAAGCGACCCCGCCCGCCGCATTGTCGGACCTGGCATACTGCAGAGCCGCTATGGCGGACTGATGCTTACGCACCCGCCCGGAAGGCTCCACGATATCTGGTCCGACCCTTCCTATGCCGAATTTACGCGACCGGCGGATCGACTGCTGGCCGCCGCTATCGAATACAACGAACGTCGCGCCGTAGTTCACCTTTCGGCGAGGGCGCCTTCCAGACGATTGACGCAAATTGCTGCCCGGCTGGGGCAGAAAGTAGTTCACATACCGCTGGCACAGGTCAGCCCGGTGCGCCTTGGCCGGATACGGCGCTTCCACGTCCTGGATTCGCGCGAGCGACGCGATGAAGCGGGAGACTACATCTGGTGAGCAGCGACACACTGCAAAGCAACGCCGAATCGCTGCGCGATGCCGTAACTGCCGCCTACTGGATCGAACTGCACGATCGCTATACAGTAGCAAATGTTCGTCGCTTTCGCAGCGTGGCCGAAGCCTCCGATGAGGTAATTGATCGCCTGCGCGAGTTCTTTCTGGATCGCGTGTATCCTCCGGCGGATCGAAGGATGACGCGCGACCAGGCCTTTCAGAATCTGGGCAGCGTTCTAAAATCGCCGCGTAAACTTGTGCCGCTTGTTGGCGGAACCATTTTTACTGTTTTCAAGATGGGCAGGATGATCAGTACTGCGCTGAAAGCAGCCTACCATACTCTGGAAGCGTATCTGGAGAGCGAGGCCCTGGAGCGCGAGCTGGCCAGGAAAGCAACCGAGCGCGGCTGGGACAGCGGCGATTTGCTCGACCGACAGCGAGTTGCTGACTTGATTCGCTCCATACCGGAAGCGCGGGTGCGCCGCTTCCAGAAAGAGACCATGGCCCTGTTTGAAGCGCTGGCCAATGTCCAGTTGTTGCGCTCCACCCTGGACATCATGTCGAGTTCGCGCGCCGTGATGCTGGCGCATCCCCAGCTGTACAGCGACCGCGAGCGCGCCGGGCTGGAATATGGCGAGAGCATTCTGCGCGGCGGCTACGATTTGTTTCTGTCTCTGTCCAGCGGACAGGATCGACTGATTCTGGAAACGATCCGGATCATTGAAAATGATTGGTACGATCGCCTGCGGATGGCCGAGCCCGATTCCCAGGCTTGAGCCAGCATCTTGATGCATTCAGCTTTGCGAACGGCGGGAGAACATGCGCCGCCAGTAGTCGACTTCCGCAGCGTCGGGCGCCCGTTCCGGCTTTTCCGGCGCCGCCGGGACGCCGGCCTCGAGTACGCCCTGCAACCAGGCGGCAAATTCCTCTGAGCTCTGCCGCCGCACCTTGAACTTGCGCAGCGATTCCTGGAGCTTCTTGTCGCTGCTGACCACCTTCAGGTCGGCAGGAGTAGAATACTGGCGGACAAATTGCTGAATGAGAAAATCCGCAGAAAGATCGTGGCTGAAGTAGACCTGAAGACCGGCTTCGTCGATCTGGCGCGTTTCATCGCCGCGTCGCCGCTTGCCGTCAAAAAAGATGCGCCATTGGTATTTTGCTTCCAGGGCTATATTGGCTCGACGCAGCAAAGCGATTAGACCCTGCATAGCCGCTTCCAGATCGCCGCGGTGCATGCAGTCCTCGAGATCTGAGACCTTATAGATCAAATTGAAACCATCAATAATCAGAATCATTGGGCGCGGCTCCAGCGGCGGCTTTCCTCCAGTAGCGGGGGATCGTTTGCAAAGCGCAGCCAGTCCATGTCCAGGCGCCAGAGCGTCTGTCCGGCTTCGCGGGCATAGGGGAAGGAAGCATAGTAGAGTTCGATATCAGCAGCGCTGGCTGGAGCGACCCGGCCGGTAGTCTGTACACCGCGTAGCGGCGATTGCTCATTCGCTTCGAGAAAAATGGCAGCAGACGCCGCCGGGCTGCGCGCCAGTTCTTCGACCATGCGCGGCTCATTTTGTGGACAGAAGATCAAGCGCGCCTTTTCCGGCCGCAGGGCGTAGAAGCAATTGCAGACCACGGGTCCGGCGCCGCTGGCGGCGGCCAGCGAGAGGACGCGCTGTGAGGCCAGGAATGCCGCAGCCTCTTCATCCAGCTGGACCATAGGTCAGAGTAAGATCTGCTTCGTCCCGCGGCAATCCGCTTGCAGGCGATCCTCGCCAGAAAAGAGCTGCTCCGGTGATCGGACTGCTGCTGACTCTCAAAGCCCTGCACATCATTGCTTTCGTGGCGTGGTTTGCTGGCATGTTTTACATCTGGCGGCTCTTTGTTTACCAGGCGGAAAGCGAGTCGCCAGAGACGATTGCCACGCTGCAGGTCATGGCGCGCAAGCTGCATCGCATCATTCTTACTCCAGCCTCTATTGCCACACTTGTCTTTGGCATTGGCCTGTTTGCCATGCGCTGGCAAGCTTACGCAACTTCGCTCTGGATCTGGTCTAAGCTCGCATTGATTGGCGGCCTATTTTTCCTGCAATATCTGGCCGGCCGCTATCGCCAACGCCTGGAAGCCGGCGAACGCTTCACTTCGCGCCAGTTTCGAGTGTTGAATGAGGTTCCGACGCTGCTTTTGATTGCAATCGTACTGCTCGCAGTTTTCAAACCGTTTTAGGCGATCAGCCGCCGCCGGGCGGAAGTTCCAGCAAGGCGAGGGCCAGATCGTCGGGGAGTTCCGCAGTCTGAGCGTGCGCCCGGCGGAACTCCAGCACGCGCTGCAGCGCTTCTTCCACATTTACGTTGGGCGCATAGCGGATCATATCCGTAACTTCTTCAAGCTTCAGCGGATTTCCGGATGGGTCCATACTTTCCAGCAGGCAGTCAGTATACATCAGCACGCGGTCGCCGGGATGCAACTGGACGACTTCGCTTACAAATTCTACCGGATGAAAGATGCCAAGCATTGGCTGCGACGTAAAGACCTGCTCGCCGAGGCCGGCTTTGCGCCGTACGATGAAAAAAGGCGGATGTCCGCAGGTCAGGTACTCCATGCGACCGTTCGGACTGATGTGCAGCATGCAAGCTGTCACATAGTAATTTCCCCGGGTAATCTCATTCAGCTCTTTATTGAGCGAGCCGGTCAAACGCGCAAGATCGGTTTTGTTGCGCGCCGTCTCCGCGAATCCCTGCTTGAACAGCGTTTTGGCGGCAATTCCAATCAGGCTGGCGGCGACGCCGTGGCCCATGACATCGCCGATGACGCCATAGAACTCGCCGTCCTCCTCGTAGAATTCCCAGGTGTCTCCGCCCAGATCAGCCATGGTGGCGTAGTGGCCGGCGATTCGCACCGTTGTGAATCGGGAGAACTCCTCGGCGACCAGTTGCACCTGAACATTGTGCGCGATAGACAGCTCGCTTTCCAGGGTGTGCTTCTGCCGCTCCAGCAATTCGTTCTGCCGCTCGATAACCTTCAGCGCCTTTTCCAGCTCGGTAGTTACTTTCAAGAACTCATCGTAGCCGGCCTGATAAACTTGAGCATCCTCCAGCAGGTCCGTAATATCTTGCAGGGCAAGGTGAAACAGTTCGCCTTCTTCCAGCGTAGTGCAGAATACGCGGACGTGACGGAGCGCACCGCGGCGTAAGTGCAGGTCGAGATGCTTCTGCCGCCGATCGCCATACAAGAACCGGGAGAACCGATAGGATTGCTCCAGGTCGCCAAACAATCGTTCGCTCCAATCGCTGGCGTCGATCAAGTCTTCGCGCCGCATTCCCAGCATGGTCAGCGCCGCCGCATTCGCCTCGCGAACAAACTCCCGATCAATGATCAGCTGCGCTGCTGGCGAAAGCTGCCACAGTTGATCGACGCCGGGCAATTCCATCAAACTCCCCGAACGCTGGTGAACTCTGACTTCCGTGCAATCACATCAAGGGCGCGAAAGGAAGCCGTCTGAACCTTTCTCGATGCGTCATAGATAAACTCGCCCTCTACCTGCAGTTCGGCCATGCGCCGCAGAAGGTGGATCAGCGGCGGAATACTGGCCGAATTCATGTACTCCAGCTCACGGAAGTCGCAGACCAAACGTAGTTTGCCCTCGCTTGCTTCTTCCAGAGCCCGGTCCAGGTACGGCGATAGAAACTCTTCCGGCTGCGCAGCGTGGATCGCCCCGCGAAAATGCAGATTCATCCGCCCCTCCTCCACGGAGGGCTCGACTGAAAACTCGTCAATGGCCAGATTCTTCAGCTTCATTCTTTCCCGACTGTGCCCTGAGGCTCAAGCTTCCGAACGGCGCGCATCACTATCTGGTCGCCCTGGATATCGGCCGACAGCTCAAACTCCGCTTCGTAAATGATTCGAATCAATCCCATACGACTGAAGCCGTCCGGCCGGTGCTTGACCTGCTCCAGACGTTCCACATACATCTCGAATGGATCTCCGCTGCGCATCTTGTCCAAAGTCTCGCGCAGCGCCTGGCGATGCAGCTCGCTGCTGGTGCGGTTGCGAACTTCAATCAAGCATTGCTCTTTGCTCATTTCAAAACGAAAATCAACGGGAAAGGCCTGAGGACCATCGGAGTATTTGAGTCCATTCTCAACCAGCTCAATCGCCGCCAGCAACGCCTGTTCCTGAAAATCCTTGCCATAGGCGGCGACGGCCTCGTCTTTCAGGATCATTTCTTTGATCCTCTTGATTACGTTCCATTCCGGCTCAATCTTAAGCGAAAAGGACATGACTCAATCTACTCCTGCTGCTACTTCCTGCGCCGCACAAAGGCAAAACTTACATCGTCTGCCAGCGCCGCCCCGCCCGTAAATTTTTCGAGTGCGGAATTCAGTCGCTTACAAAATTGCTCTTCGGGCAGATCGCCAAATTCGGCTACGGCTGCGATCAGGCGCTCATCCCCAAACAGCTCGCCCGAGGGACTGGCGGCTTCCACCAGACCATCCGTGTACAACAGAACGGCGTCGCCAGATTGCAACTGAAAGCGCAGCGGACGGAGAATTCCGCGCAGGTCCGGTTCCACGCCAAGCCAGAGTCCATCGGTCTGCGCGCTTTCCACCTTGTGGCTGCGTTTGCGCCAGATCAGCGCGTCAAGATGCAAGCCGGCGCCACGAAAGCGTCCAGCGGAGTCCGCGCGGTAGAAGGCGGCGGTCATGTAGCGGTTTTGCTGCAGGAGATTCAGGTTTCGGTAGAGCGTACGGTTGACGACCTCGTAAGCCCGGGCCGGATCGAGTTTTGCATCGTGCAGCAGGGCGGCATGGAGCGCTGTTTGCGCCATCAACATGGTCAGTCCGGCGGACAGTCCGTGGCCGGAGACATCGCCAATGATAAACCACCAGCCGCGATCGCGACCCGCGCCGTGTGGAATGCAGTCAAAGTAGTCGCCGCCGACCTCGTCCGCAGTGCGCATCAAACCCTGGAAATAGTAGGGACCATAATCGCCGTTGGCAGGCAGCAAGCCCATCTGGATGCCGCGGGCAATTTCAAACTCGCGCTTCATTGCCGCCTGCTGAGCGCGTTGCGCTTCGCTGGCTTTCAAGCGCACCGACATTGAGTTGAAGACCTCGGTCAACGTCGCAATTTCATCGCGTCCCGTGGCTTTGAGGCGGACGCTGAAGTCGCCCCGGCCAATGCGGTCGGCGGCCCCGGCAAGATCAACAATTGGTCGCGAAAGTCGGCGGGCCAGGGCATAGCTGATTGCCGCCGCCAGAATCAGCGCCAGCGCCGCCAGAAGAATGATGTCGCGCTGGATGCGGAAGACAGGCGCGTAGATCGTATCCCGGTCAAAATCAAAAATAGCGGCCCCAACCCAGTAGGATCGGTTCTCAAATGGAATTCGAATGGGTTGTGCAAAGCGCAGGTAGGCCTTGCCATCCGCTCGTACTTCGCTCTGGGTTAGCGATTCGAGACCCCGCCAGTTCTGCAGTTCGCCTGCGCTGACCCGTCCGCCAAGGCGGGCCGGATCGGTATGGGCAACGATCAGGCCCTCGCGATTGATCACAAAGGAGGCCGCAAGTCCCTCGATACGACCGTCGCGATCGCTGAGTCCGCTGACAGCGGCGCGCGTATTATCATAAATCGTATCGAGCAACAGTTCCTCGCGCGCGGCGCGAGAAATGTTCACCGATAGATTCCGGCAAACCTCGAGAGTCTTATCGACGAGCACCGAACGCGAACGAGTGAGCGCTGCAGCCGCCACCATGCCGGCGCTCAGGGCGCCAACAATCAGGGCCAGAACCAGGATTTTCCCCTGTATGCGGAATAACCTGTTCATCGCTGACCACACTGCCAACCGAAGGTCGGGATGGGTTCTCTCCGATTTCAAGAATTATTTCATCCGGCCCGGGCTCCGGCGGGCGACCGTCAAAATCAGAACTCTTGTGTCACGCCAAATTGAGCTTCGGCCAGATAATCTCCATAACGGGCGTCGGCCAGACTCTTGTAGCCGGCGGCGGCATTGAACCAGGCAAAACTCGCAAAGAGCTTCAAGTCGCGAAATATGTCGTACTGCAAGCGCAGGTTGCTTTCCTCCCCCAGAAAGGAGCTGGGCGATCGCAGCTGGAGAAAATTGTAGTTCGAATTGTAGCGCAGCGTAATTGGATGGATGCTGCGCAGGCGATAGTAGGCCAGCTTGATCTCCAGCTGCTCCAGCGGTCGATAGCGAATCCGGATGCCCTCCGCAGCAACCCCGGTCAGTCGTCCCGAAACAAACAAGGAGTAGCCGCCGGAATCATCGATTGCGATTTCTGAAAACTGATAGGACGAGCCGGCGGTGCGAAATTGATCCGCGCGGTAGGCCGGCGAACTGCCGTCTGGTTCCTGATCGCCTTCGGGCCGGCCGCTGGCGCCGGTACTCACCAGCGCCAGACGAAGTTGATCGAAGATACGCGCCGCGATCTCAATTTGCCAGGCGCCAGCATTGATCCGGTACTGCTTCTGAATCGGCGCCTGTAGAGCGGAGGCCAGCGGCGCTGAAAGCGGATCGGAGCGATCTACGGCGATACGAATCAATCGAGGGTTTTCACTCAAAGGTCGCTCAAATCGCCCCCAGTTGCCGACGCCATGAAGGGTGGCCTCGAACCAATCGCGCTGAAACTGTGCGTACAGTCCGGCCCAGTAAACGCGAGAACGTTCGGCATCCGTTTGCAGCGGATCCTCCCGGGAAAGGTCGCCATCGTTACGGTAGACTGCATAAAGCTCCGGTCGAATCCAGCGCAGGCCGCTGTAGCGCAGACGAAACGCCGCAATGTCAATGTCCGCGAAGTTTCGGTCGGAAAAGCCGTTAGAATCGCCATCAATCTGCGAGGAGTCGACAGCCCGGAAGTAAACCGTGTCGAGGCTGAGGTCGGCAAGATCTGGATCCAGGTAGAAGCGGGCCCCGGCGCCGCTGCGCGCCAGCACGAGACCCCCCGGAGTACTGAAAGAAAAGACGCCAATATCCAGGACGCGCAAATTCTCGCGATCATGTGCGCGCAGCAGCAGACGCCGCGTCTCCAGATTGGATGCGCCTTCGCCGCGACCGCCAGATCCCGGCCCGCTGCGACTCTGCTCCCGACCAAAAACAAATTCGCCAACTTCGATGCCAAACAACGCGTCCACGTAATCGCTGGCGCGAAAACTGGCGTCGAGGCGCAAGCGCATGCCATAGTAATCTTGAGATTCTCGCTGTGGCGATTGCTTGCAGAGCTCCGGAGAAATGTTGCAGCGAATGTATTCAGCGTAGCTCTGCGGCGCACGCAAACCCCCCGCGCCGTTTGCCGACCCGGCGGCCGGCAAATCACGGGTTAGAACAAATCCCCGCGCAAAGACCTCGCCATTGTATTGCAACCGCTCCGAATCCTCGCTTTGCCCGGCGCCTTCGGCGGCCAATGAGGCAAAGGTCAGCCAGAGGGCAAGCGCCGCGGCAATGCGTTGCCATCGGGCGGTCAAGGCGCCTGAGCCCATCAAGGGATCCACTCGCGATTTTCAAGGTAGCGACGCTGGATTGCCGCTTGTGCGCCCGTGCGCCGCATTTCTCGCAAAAAGAAATTCAAGTAGCTGGCAAACTCCGGATCGCCTTGGGCCAGGACGATGCACAGATGCTCCTCCCGGTAAAGTTCAAGTAGGGGCAGAAATCGGCCCAGCAGCTCCGGTCGCCGTAGCAGCAGAGCCTGCAGATAAAGGCGGTCGGCCGCCAGGGCGTCAACCTGAGAGTCCAGCAGGGCGGTCAAAGCGTCTTCGCGCGCCGTAAAGCTATGCAGGCGATGTCGATGGAGCGAAGCTTCCATATTCAAGAACTGCTCTGTTGTCGTTCCGCGTCGCACTGCCACGTTCAGCGATTCCAGGGTCGCCAGGTCGCCGACACTGCGCAGGCGCACGCGTGAAAACTCCACTGATTCCGATTCTGCCGGCAGGCTGCGCCTGGAAAGCAAGGCCGCCGGCCCGGAGACCAAATAGGGATCGCTGAAACGTACGTAGCGGGCGCGCTCCGGGCTGCTGGAGATGCCGCCAAAGGCCGCATCGATGCGACCGTCCTGCAGCATGCGCATCAAAGTCGCCACGTCGGAGAACTCGTAGCGCAGACGAACATTCATCGCCCCGGCAAGCGCTTCAGCAAATTCGGGATCGATCCCGGGATAGCCGGGACGCCCGTCTTCAATATGGAAGGGCTGGTAGTCGCGCTGCAGGCCGATGCGAATTTCGCCTGCGGCCGCAATGCGCCGAATCGCCGGCGAGGGCGTCGGAAATGGCTTCAGGTCGCGAAACTCATCCTGGTCAACTTCGTTGCCCGTCGCTTCCTGATCGCCGCCGGAGAAATGTTCAGGCGCGGCAACCAGCGCAGAGAAGCTCAGGACGAGGATTGCCTGAAACAAAAGCTTGCGCACGACGTGCAGCGATCCAGCAGGGCGCAACATGCTGCGGATTTTGGACGAGCTGGCATGTTCTCGTCCACCGGATTTTTTAGAACGGATTAGCCGCGCAGCCGCGAACATGGCCTGAAGCTGCGCCTGATCATTCCAGCTGGCGACGACAGCGCTTGCGCAAAACGCATTGCGCACAATCTGGATTGCGCGCAGTACAAACGCGAGCTCCATGATGCACCAGCTGCGCGTGAAACTCATTGAAGTGGCCGGGCAATTCGGCAGCGGCAAATCGGCGCCGAAATTGACCCTCCACCGCTACGCGCAACTCTTCATAGCGCAAGTGTCCGGTCTGTGGCGCGTAACGCCGCAACCAGCGCATGGTGTAGGCATCCACTACGAAGTAAGGCAGCTGCAATGCATAGCAAAGTATAGAATCCGCCGTCTCTGGTCCGACTCCACGCAAGGCAAGCAGCTCCGCACGCAGACGATGCTCGGGATCACTGGCGAACTGCAGTTGCAGACGCCTTGTGGAATATCCATATCGCCAAAACCAGCGACAGAGGGTCTTGAGTTTTTGCGCCTTCTGGTTGTAGTAGCCTGAGCTGCGAATTGCGAGGGCAAGCTGCTCTGGATCGGCAGCTGCCATGCGACGCGGATTCAGCCAGCCGCGACGGCGGAGTTCTGCAATGGCCAGCTCCACATTCCGCCAGCTGGTATTCTGCGTCAAAATTGCCCCGACCATGATTTCGAAAGGCGTACGGCCGGGCCACCAGCCAAGGGGACCGCGAGCTTCCAGCAGCCGGCGATAGACGGGCGCGAATTGAATCATCTCCTGCGACGCCGCCAGTGTGGCGCAAGGGCGACAAATTGCACTCAGGACCGGGCGCTGCCGACGTCGATACTTAAAGCGGAATGGATGCTCCTCTGGAACACTGGCGAAGGGTCTCCAGTCTGGGCGGCGCACTGCATCGCCTTACGGAGCGTACTGCGGAGGAGCTGGCCCTCAACCGAGCGCGGCGCGATGCCTGGCGCGAATACAGCCATCGCTGGCGTCGCCAGTGGCTGGATGACGAAAGCTTGCGTCTGCTGGCGCCAATCGCCGCCGCTCCTGGCGACACTGGCCGCGTAGCATAGCGGGACTTTTTTTCTCGCGTTGCCCGCCCGGCGATGTAACCCTGCCCCCCGTAGAGCCATGGACGCCACCTGGGAACAAACGCGCGGAGTATGGGTGCTGAAACTCAGCGGCCGTCTTGACATATCGCGCAGCGATACGCTGGAGACCGCGGTGCGCAATCGGCTGAAAGAAAATATGCAGCCGCTGGTGATCAATCTGGCGCGCGTCACCTATATTTCAAGTTCCGGCGTTGGCGCTTTGCTGGGCATCTATCGCTTCATGGGCGAGCATCGCAAGCAACTGGTGCTCTGCGAGATTTCGCCGGCAGTGCAAAAACTGCTCGATGTAGTCGAGCTCGGTCAGCTTTTCAAGAGCGCGCTGCGCGAACCGGAAGCCATCCAGCTGGCGCTTCAGGATTAGCCAGATGAAAGGGGCGCTCCTGGGGCTGCGCCGCAGTCTGGTCATTGCCTTGCCGAGCATTGCGGCCCTCCTGCTTGGGCGCCATTTTACAGCTTCCTTTTTGCCGCCTGTTTGGCCTGACGAAGCCTTGTTTTCCAGTCCTGCGGCCAGTCTGGCAGCTGGCGGTCCTTTTGCTACGCGCGTGCTCAGCGGCTTGATCCCGGGAATGGACCAGGCCACACTCTGGAATTCTCCGCTGTATATGCTCTTACTTTCCGCCGTTTACCAGTTCAGCGGCGAAAGCCTGGAAGCGGCGCGATGGCTTTCCACAGCACTTGCCGCCATGACCCTGCTGGCCTTCCAGATGCTGGCCCGCGACCTGCTGCGCTCGTCGCTGCTGGCAGCATTGTCCGGCGTCGCCGTTGCACTGGATCCATTGTTTCTACGCTCGGCCAATGCTGCACGCATGGACATGCTGGCCCTTGGACTGTCGCTCACGGCAATGTGGGCGCTATTGCGTTCCAGTCGACTGGCGCTGCTCGAACAAGAACAGCCGCGATCGCTGCGCTATGCGCTGCTGGGCGGAATGGCCATTGGCGGCGCTGCTTGCAGTCATCCCATTGCCATCGTGCTGGCGCCGCTGGCCGTGGTAGCGCTCTGGCCGCACTGGCGCGGGCTGCGGGCGGCGGTTATTGGCGCACTCCTGACTTCCTGCGCCTGGATTTATTACATCCTGAGCAACTGGTCCTTGTTTCAAGTTCAGTTTCTCTCTCAGCTTCGTCGCAAGAGCGATATTGTCCAGTGGAGCGGCGGCGACACCGGCGGAGTATTTGTCGTCTATCTTGCCCAGTATTCGCTGCGCCGACCGGGCATGATGTTGGTTGCATTGTTGATCGGCGCCAGTCTGGCGCTGGGGCTGTGGCAGGGTTGGCGCCTGCTGCACAAGGAAGGCGCCGGGCGTCCGCTGACCTGGCGCAACCTGCTGCGTTTTCCGGCGCAGCAATTCTGGCGTCGGCCGCCAGAATTGCTGCGCTTCAGCATAATGAGTGCGGCGCTCTTTGCCATGACTTTGGCCGCCTCGGAAATGTGGTATCCTCTGCAATTCAACGCCTATTTGATTCTGCTGGCTGCGATGATTGCAGAGACCGGCAGCTGGCGCGTCGCGCCGGCTGCTCTGGCCTTTTTGCTCTTTCCGGCGCTGAGCGCTTACTACGTCCATCACGCCAGCCAGCGACATCTGGCGTCGGCCTACCGGCAACGCTTGCAGGACGAAAGCGCAGCGGCCGCCGAATGCCGCCGCGTCTATCTGCGCGTGCGACCCGACCCTTACTTCGAATTGGGCCGGAACCATCCTCGCGTCGAGCGTTTGGAATTTGTGCCCGGAAAACTGCGCTTTGGCGTCGATCCGGAAAGCGGCAAATCGCCGGCAGCCTTTCTGATTCAGCGCTATGAGCAGATTGATTGCTTCCTGCTGGACGCAAACCACAGCTGGGAACCTCTGCTGCATCTATACCTCTGGTCGCAGGCCGGACAGTGGGAGGTGCGCAGGCTGCCAGCCATTGAGCACCTCGAAGCCGCTTGGCTCTGGCGCCGCCGATTCTGAAAACTTCGACAAAAAGCCCCGCAAACTGCCGATCAGCTGAAGGATGGCCGTACATTCTGCGCCGGCAGCTGCCTCCGCCGAGCTGCTCAGCGAGCTTGAACTTCGCGAGCTGCCCGACCTCGCCGGATTAAAACGGCAATTCAAACGTTTGATCAAACTCTACCATCCCGATGCCAATCCGGGGCGGGTGGAGTGGGCCACACAGAAGAGCCGGCGCGTCATTCGAGCTGCACGCAATCTCGAGGCGCTCTTGCAGCAAACGGCCGCGCCATCGGCGCCGCCAGAGGCCTCCGAGAGTCCGCGTCCGGCGCGCAGCGTCTCCTTCCAGACGATTCAGGATGGGGTGCACGGACTGGCCATACCGGTATCTGCCATCGTCCGCGTCCACAGTCGATTGGAAGCAGGACTGCGTCTGGCGCCGCCCTTGCCCTGCGCCTCTCTGCAAGGCGAGATCTATCCGCTCAGCTCTTTGATGGGCGAACTGCCGGCTTCGGAGATCGGTTTTGTACTTTTTGCTCGGGCGCAACGCGGAAAGCTGGCCATTCCTTTGCATCGTCGCGTACGCTTTGAGTCGATTCTGCAGATGGATGAAGCGAGCCTGCGGCGCAACAATCCGGCGCCCTGGCGCGAGGGCCTCTGGCTGCGTCGCGGCGACGAGTGGCGGCTGTGCCCGGCGGAATTCACGAGCGCCGTTGTGGCCGAATTCTCGGCATGAGCCAGCGAGAGTTTCATCCCGGCGACGAACAACGCCTGCCGCTATCTGATGCGCCGCAGTTCAGCGTCGGTCAGTCGACTGCAACCATTTACTATGAAAACGCTCGCAGCGTGGACTACGGCCCGGACTACTTTCTTGAAGAGTACCGCACTCAGTACGGCCGCAGCTACATGGAAGACGAAGCACATCTTCGCCGCCTGGCGCAGCGACGACTTCGACTGCTTGGTCGTGCAGCGCTGCGCCGTCGCCTTGCGTCCGCGCCGCGCCTGCTGGAGATCGGTTGCGCCGCTGGATTTTTTCTCGATGAAGCTCGACGCATCGGATTTGAAACCGAGGGAGTAGAAATTTCGACCTACGCATCCAGCTATGCTCGCCAGAAGCTGCAGCTATCAGTACAAAACGCAGGACTGCTGGAACTGCCGGCGCCGACCAAGCGCTATGATGTGATTGCCGCTTTTTACGTTCTGGAGCATTTTCCACAGCAACGGCAGTTGTTTCAATGGCTATCGACGGCTCTGAAGCCGGGCGGCGCGCTGCTCTTTGCACTTCCTTCTTCCTTCGGTCCGCTGTTCTGTACGCAGCGCGCACAGTGGGCGGACACGCATCCCGTCGATCACTTTGCTGACTATTCCCCGAGCTCTCTGCAACGCACCCTGAACGTTTACGGGATGACGCTGGGCGCCCTACGGCCGGCTAGCTATCATCCGCTACGCGCTCGCGATTGGCGCGGCGCGCTCTTCTTTCGTCCCTTCTACAGAATGTATGCAGACGCACGGGCCTTTGGCGATACGATGGAAGGCAGCGCCCTTCGACTTCCCTGAGCCCTTGCTAAAGCTTGCGGCCCGAGAACCGAAATTGCAGGGAAGGGGCAGCTCAGCAAGGCCCGCCGGACCGAACCCGATGGCTACAGCAACGTCTAATCTTCAGATGAGCCTTCGATATTTTGCCTGCATCAGCGTGGCATTGATATTGGGCGGCGCCGTGACCGGCGCACCGCAGGGCGATGAATTGCCGGGGGCGGATATGCCGGAGCCGCCCGTCGATGCCCGCGCCTTGCTCGATTTCGCCCAGCGTGATTCAACTCAGCCAGAAGTTGCGCCGCAGCCGGATCAGCTATTCAGCGATGAACAGCGCGGCGAGCTGATCGCCTCCTATGCGCGACGCTACATTGGAATTGCTTATCGCACCGGCGGCAGCGCGCCGGAAAGCGGCTTTGATTGCTCCGGACTTTCCGGCTACGTCTACAAGCTATTTGGCTACGACCTGCCGCGCAGCGCAAAGGATCAATTCGATGATACGACGCTGCGACTGACACAGACGCCCGCCACTGGCGACCTGATTTTCTTTCGAATCAACCGTCGAACGGTAAGCCATGTCGGTCTGTACATTGGCGGCGGCCTGTTTGTCCACGCCCCGCGACCCGGGCGGCAGGTAGAATTCGCCGATTTGAACGCAAACTACTGGCAGGAGCGATTTGCTGGCGCGCGCACTTTCCGTACGCAGCCCGATTAGAACAGCAGCCTTTGTTCGCCCTCATCATAGCGCGGCGGCAGCTTCGGCAGTTGCAGCCGCTGCGGACCAAAACGCTGGCCCAATCCGCGAATCAATTGCTCGATCAGTTCCACCGCCAGGGGTTCGCTTGGTTGGTGGACGTAGAAGTAGATTCGCTTCAATCCAATCTCAATCCATTCGGATAGCCTGATGATCCAGCGCTCCACTCGCAAGGCATCTGTAGGGTGCAGGTTGTTGGCCAGAAAGCGGATGAATACCGCTGTCGTGCTCAAGCTTTGATGCACAGCATCGCGCCGACCGGCTGAATCGGTAATCACCGTCATGGCGCGCGTCTGTCGGAGCAAGGCAATGGCCTCGCGCCACGCCCCCGCATCGCTGAACCACTTTGGATGCCGAAACTCGATGGCCGCTTCCAGATCGTCGGGCAGGCTCGCCAGCAGGCGCTGCAGGCGCGGCAAATGCTGCGGTTCAAAGCGCGGATGGAGCACGGCAAACAGCGGCCCCAGCGCGGCGCCCAGTTGGCGAACGGCGGCATAGAATGCTTCAGTCTCTCGTTCCACGCCCTCCAGCATTGCATCGTGGGTAGCCTGGCGCGGGAACTTGGGCGCAAACACAAAGCCCGGGCGAACCTGCCTGGCCCAGGACTGCAGCTTGAGGACATCTACGCCGTAGTAGGTCGGATTCAACTCAATAGAATTGAAGGCCTCGGAGAAATGCCGCAGGAACTCGCTGCGCCTGGACCCTGTCGGATAGACCTTTCCTGCAAATCCGACGTGGTTCCAGATGGGCGGACCGCAGAAGAGTTGCGCGGGCCGAGCGGGCGCGGCGTCGCGGCCGGCGACTGCCTGGGCCACGCGGCCGGCGTTAGCGGGGTCGTCCGCCGGGAAGCGAAAGTCAACGCCCTCCAGTGACGCAAGGCGACCGTAGTCCATAGCCTTCCGCGCTCAGCGAAAGCGAACAGCAACGCTGTTGCCGTGCTCTTGATCGAAGCCTTCGTGAGCGCTCATCTTGAGAATCGGATCCAGAGCCCGCCGCAAGCTTTCCTTTGTAGGGATCTGGTAGCTGAGGCGCTTCATGTAGAACTCCACGCCAAGTCCGGAATAAGCGTGAGCTGCGCCGCCAGTTGGCAACACATGGTTTGTGCCGCTGTAATAATCGCCAAGCGCCACTGGCGCGTAGTGTCCCACAAAAATGCTGCCGGCATTGTGCACCCGTTGCAAATCGCCTTCCGGATCGCTGGTGCAGAGCTCAAGATGCTCGGCCGCATACTCGTTAGCAAATTCCAGCGCCCGATCGATCGAAGCAAAAACGACGGCAAAGGAATGTTCGCGGATGGATCGCTCCTTCATCGCGCGCCGCTGGGGGCGCTGCTCCAGGCCGCGCTGAATGGCGCGGTCCACTTCCTGCGCCAGTTCGCTGGAGTCGGTCAGCAACACGGCCGGGCTATCTTCGCCGTGTTCCGCCTGACTGAGCAGATCTGCGGCCACAAATTCAGGACGAGCGCTGCGATCGGCAACTACGACGACCTCGCTGGGTCCGGCCGGCATGTCGATGCGCACCAATCCGCGCGCTGCCAGCAGCGCCTTGGCCGCCGTCACGTAACGATTGCCTGGTCCGGAAATGACGCGGACGCGACGCCCGCCAACGCCGGCCGCCGCTGCGGCAATGCCATGCGCTCCGCCGACGCGCAGAAGTTCTGTGGCGCCGGCCAGGCTGGCGCAGTAGAGCACCGCCGGATCCACGGCGCCGTCCGACGCCGCCGGCGTGATTACGACAATACGCTGTACTCCCGCCAATTGCGCCGGCGTAACGCCCATCAGCACCGAGGATGGATAACGGGCGCGACCGCCAGGAACGTAGATCCCGGCGCTCTCCACTGGCTGGTAACGGAATCCCAGACGGGCGCCGTCAATTTCCTGCTCCTGATCGCGCAGCGCTTCGCGCTGCATTTGGTGATAGCGCTTGATGTTCTGGTAGGCCTGTCCAAAAGCCTCGCGCAGTTCCGCTGAGAGTTGCTGGCCGCCGCTGGCAATTTGCGTGGCATCGAGCAGCAGCGTTTCAGGCGCCCCGCCATCAAATTCCTCAGCAAATTCGCGTACCGCAGCTGCGCCGCGTTGCAGCACGCCATCAACAATGGCTTCGACGCGCTGGACAGCAGCCTGATCCGCCATGGATGCTCGCTGCATCAACTGCTGGCGGTCGGCGATGCTGAGCTCGGAATCGCGATAGATGCGCAACATGTGTGTCAGCGGGCGCCTGCAGCGCTGGCGCCGCCATTCAAAAAGAAAAGGCCGCGCATCGCAATCGACGCGCGGCCTTCTTGTGGGCGATGACAGGATCGAACTGCCGACATCCTGCTTGTAAGGCAGGCGCTCTCCCAGCTGAGCTAATCGCCCTTTTTCTCAATGATTCGCGATGCTTCGCGATATGAGTTCGACTTTTCAGCCTGCCGCAGGCGCAGCCTCGGCGGCGCTGCGATTCAAAAACAGCTGCATGCGGCTTTTACGGCGGCTGGCTTGCGAAGGATGGATTAAGTTACGCCGACCGGCGCGGTCCAGCGCGCCGCTGTATTCGCGAAGCGCCAGCCTGGCTTCATCGAGCAGGCCTTCGCCGGCCAGCCGACGGATTTTCTTATCCAGCGTACGCAAACGGGAACGCTGGCTGGTGTTCAATGCATGACGGCGCTTGATACGCCGGATGTCTTTCTTGGATGACTTGATATTTGCCACGGATCGCTGCCTGACCTGGAATCAAAGGTCAGAGTTCGGGCAGGGCCTGCAAGGTCAAGCAAAGGCTGCGGATCCGGCCCTCAGCTTTGTCTGCTGGATTATGTCGCACTCTGGCCGGGGCTTCCGACAATGCAAGGACACCCCTGGCTATGTCCCGCATCCGCTGGCAAATCACCAATGCTACTCTGGTCGAGGCTGACAGCTCCCGCCGCGCCTCGGGGCTGCTGCTTTCTGGCGGCAAGATTGAGCGTGAGCTGGCGCCGGCCGAATCCGAAGACAATCTGCTGACACTGAACCTGCACGGTCTGTTTGTTTTTCCCGGCTGGATCAATGGCCACGACTCGCTGATTGCCAGCTATCTTCCGTTTAAGGGGGAGCGCGCCCCCTACTTGAACTGGCTGGCATGGGACACAGAACTCAAAAGCTCGGCGCTATTCAAAGAACGGATGTTTCTTGAGGTCTCGGACCTCTATCGACTGGGGGCCTACCGCAATCTGATCAGCGGCGCTACCACCGTCGTGGACCATATCCCTGAGTTTGTCCGCGGCCCTTTTGTCGGCAAGCTGCCGGTCGAGCTGCTGGCCGACTATGGCATCTCCCATTCCATCTGTAGCTACGATTTGCGCTGGGGCGACGGGCCGCGCCGCGAGTACGAACGGGCGGAGAAGCTGGACCTTGCCTACATCACGCATATCGCCGAGGGCTTCGATCCGGAAAGTCGACAGTCGCTGGCCCGGCTCGATGAGATGGGCGCCCTGGGCGAACGAAGCGTTCTGGTTCACGGCCTTGCACTCTCGGAGAGCGATCTGGACCGCATAGCTGAGCGCAAGGCCAGCCTGGTCTGGTGTCCGGCAGCCAATTTGCACATCTACGGTAAGACCGCCCCGGTAGAGCGAGCCCTGCAGCGCGGCATCAATGTCGTTCTGGGCAGCGACGCGGCAATGTATGGCAGCCAGAACCTGCTTCAAGATGTTCACGCAGCCAGCGGCTATTTCCAATCGCAACTGGGACAGGACCTGGATCCGGCGCAATTGCTGGCCATGGTCACCGTGAATGCGGCGCGCGCCTTCCGTCTCAAGGACAGGGGGCAACTGCGCAGCGGGGCGCGCGCCGATCTGGTCGTTCTGCGGGGTAAGCGGCCCCAGGACGCCCTGGCTTCATTTGTAACGGCGGAGCTGGATGAAATTTATCTGGTGATCCGCAATGGACAACCGGTTTATGGCGAGGAGACGCTGGAGAAAGCATTCACCGAGCACGGCCTGACCTTTGATCGCATTACGGTGCGCGGCAGCCGCAAGCTGATCCAGCGCGGCTTTCGCGAAGCCATTGAGAAGGCAAACAAGACGCTGGGTCGCAGAGTCAATTTCTCATTCCTGCCGGCGGAACTGGCCCAGGGGTAAAGCGATCGCTGAATCGTTACAACAATCATGCCCATAGCGCGAAATTACAATGGCGGTTCCATTGTCTACTTCCAGGGAGATGTAGGCGATGAGGTCTATATTCTTCAGAAGGGGCGCGTCGCCCTGATTGCAACCGCCCTTGATACCGGCGAAGAGATCAAAGAAGAGGTAAAGCTTGGCGAGTTTTTTGGCGTAAAGTCGGCGCTGACCCGGCTGGGCCGCGAGGAAACGGCGCAGGTCATGGGCAAGACCTCGCTGATTGTCTTCAAAGTCCCCGAATTTGAACAATTTGTAATGAAGAATACGCGCCTGATCATGAAGATGCTGCGCGTATTCTCCCGTCAGCTACGCGAGATCCACCGCCAGGTGCGCGACATACTCAAAGCCGGCGCCGCCAAGAATCCCGCCTCGGAATTGTTGAATGTCGCAGAGAGTTTCTACAAGAACGGCGCCATTGAACACTGCGTTTACGCCTTCTCACGTTATCTGGAATACAACCCCAATGGCCGCAATGTCAAGCGCGCCCAGGACTTGCTGCAGATGGCGCGCAAGGGGATGATCTATCCGCCCAACATGGCGCCGCCCGAACCTGAGGACTCCGACGCCGAACCGGATGAGGTGCGGACGCGAACTCTGGAAAGCGGCATGCGACTGGCCGATCAGGCGCTCGACGATCCCTTTGCCTTTGACGGCGGACCGGCGCCTGCTGCAAAAGTGGAGCGCAGTCTGCATACTATCTATGAAAAGGCGCAAGCCGCTGCCATGGATGGACGCCATGACGACGCCCTTTCCGCTTACGAAGAGTGCCTGGGTTTTTCCAACCTGCGCAACTCCGACGAGCAGGACGTTTTTGCACAGGCGCACTATGAGCGCGGCGTAGAATTGCTGGCGCTGGAACGCCACGCTGATGCCAGTGCGGCCTTTTCGCTCTATCTCAAGAAGTTCCCAACGGGGGAGAGCGTAAAGAGCAGCATATTTCAGCTGGGCGCCGTCGCCGAGGCCCAGGGCAATAGCGAGCGAGCGCGCACTCTTTTCCACAAAGTAGCCACCATGCCGCCGCCCGATGATGTGTCCATGGAAGCGCGCAAGCGAATAGAGGCGCTGCACTGAGTATGCTCCCCGAGTCCCTGTACGAAAAATTTGGCATCGGCTTCGAGCCTGGACAGATCATCTTCTGTGAATATGAGCCGGGGAACGAATGCTATTTTATTCTCGATGGCCGGGTGAAGATCACCAAGACCGTAGGCAATACGCAGAAGACCCTGGATGTGCTTACCAACGGCGACTTTTTTGGCGAGATGGCGATTCTTGAGGAGGAGCCGAGAAGCGCCTCGGCGATCGCCATCGATCATATTCGGGCGCTGAAGCTCAATCGGGTGAATTTCGATTCGCTGATGAACGGACAGCCGCAACTGGCCTATCGATTGATGATGATCTTTGCCCGTCGTATCTTTGATGCCAGACGACGATTGCAGATCTTGTTGCTGGATGAACCGCAGGCGCGAGTCTCCGATGTATTCTGTATGCTTGCGGAAAAAGATTCGCAGTACGGCCATTCGGCGCAGATGGTATTCAATGTCACTGTTGACGATGTTGCGGCTTGGTGCGGCATGCCGCCCGCCGATGTACAGCGCGTGATCAGCGCTTTTGTAAAGCAGGCCAAAATCGAGCTCTTTGCCGATCGCATCGTGGTCAAGAATCTGAATGACTTTACGCGAATAGTTCAGGCGCGGCGCAAGGCTCTTGCCTGATTTGGCGACGGGCTGTCTTGCTCAAAGGCGGATATGCTTCCAGCGTCCGCCGCGCCAGCTCAGGTAAAACGCTCCAGCCAGCAACATGCGGTAAAATACATTTGCCGCCCAGATCGCCAGCAATCCAAGTTTCATGCTTGGCCCAAGCGCATAGGCCAGCGGCAAAAAAAGCCCCCACTGCAGGCCGATAGAAATCATCATCACCCGACGACTATCGCCTGCGCCCAGCAGGCTGTTCATCAGGGCGAAGCCAACGCCCTCGATGAACATGCAGACACCCGCCATGCGCAAGGGCCAGCGAGCAAGCTCCACTACCGCTGGATCATTTAAGAAAAGCGAAACGCACCAATCGGGCGCAAGGACCAGCGGCAGTCCAATCAAGCCAAGCAACGCGCCGCCGGTACGAGCTACATCCCAGCCCCAGCGCGCAGCATCGTCGTGATCCTTCTTGCCAAGGGCCTCGCCTACCAGACTGGCGCCCGCCATGCCCAGGCCCATGCCCGGCAAGTAAGCCAGAAGCAAGAGGTCCGTCATAATTTTAGCAGCAGCGCTCTCCGCTGTGCCAACGCGTCCGATAATCCAGAAGAGCGCCAGCAAGCCGCCGGAAAAGAATAACTGCTGCATACTCCCCGGCAGCGCCAGCCGCAGCAGGCTGCGGAAAGTTTGTAGCGAGGGCCGAGCATGAAGGAAGCCGTACTGCTGGGCCTCTTTCCAGCCAAGGAATATGTAGAGTCCGGTGCCGAGGTAGACGGAGACCGCGGTAGCAATGCCGGCGCCGGCGACGCCAAGCGCCGGCGCCCCCAAATTACCATAGATCAAACAATAATTTAGAAATATGTTCGAAGCGTGCATTGTCAGGAGCGTGGCCATATAGACCCAGGACTTCTGGACGCCATTCCAGAAACCGCGAAAGGAAAAATTGACGCCCATGATGGGCATGGCAATCAAGCGAGCCTGCAGATAGGGCGAGCCCAACTCCGAGACCAGCGGGTCGGGGTGCAAAAAGGGAAAGATAGAAGGTGTCAGCGCGTAGAGCGCCACAGCGACTGGCGCTCCGAAGCATATCGATACAACGATTCCAGCGTGCAACGGCTCGGCTGTATCTGCAAGTCGGCCTTCGCCGACGCGCCGGGCGGCAATGGCTTGCACGCCTGCACTGAGCCCGAGGATCAGTGATGCGGCCAGGAAGTTAGCAAATCCAGCAAGTCCCACTGCGGCGAGACCGGCCACGCGTACGTCCGCCGGCAATCGGCCAAGCATAGCCGAGTCCACCATGTTCAGAACGTTTTGCGAGAGCATGCCGCCAATGATGGGCAGGGAAACGGAAATGATACGACTGTAACGCGCGGCAAGCATGGTCAGGGTTCAATGGCCCGCAGCTTCGGGAACCCCGTCAGGCTGCCACTGCCGCGCCTGCAGGTCAAACACGCCGCTGGCGTTTGGCAACAGCCCCTCGCGGGCAAGCAGCTGCTGTTGACGGCGGCCGCCGGAATCGAGCGGCAGGGAAATGCGCCCCTGGCGGTTCACAATACGGTGCCATGGCAGGCGACGCTTGCGGGAGAGACTGTGCAGAATTCGCGCCACCTGACGCGCGCCGCGAGGATTGCCGGCGCACGCGGCCAGCATCCCATAGCTCATCAAGCGGCCGGCAGGAATTGCAGCGGCGATTCGACAAACGCGCTCTGTGAATGCCGCCAGTTTCGACTCAGCTTTGCGCTCCATCTTCCTCGCGGGTCATGCGCTCAGGCGCGTCCATGCCGAGCAGCCGCAGCCCATTGGCCAGGCTCAACTTTACCGCCGCAAGAATTGCCAGCAGCTGGGCGGCAATTTCCGGGCTCTGTTGTATGATGCGATTTTCGCGCGGGGCGTAAAATTGGGAAAGGGCCGTCGCCAGATGATAGAGATATGTTAACAATCGATGGGGCTCCAGAGATGCGGCGGCATCCTGCACTTCCTCCGGAAAACGAGCGGCAAGGACCAGCAGACGACGACGCTCGGGCGTCAATTCAATCTGTAACTCGCCTTGCTGCTCCGCTTCCAAACCTCGTTCTTTTGCCGCCTGAAATATGGAAGCAATCCGGGCGTGAGCGTAGGCGACGTAGTAATATGGATTCTTTTCCGAAGTGTCTCTGGCTTCGGCCAGGTCATAGTCCAGGTGCGATTCAAAGGCGCGCATTACAAAGAAGTAACGGGAAACATCCACCGGAATTTCCTCGATCAGCTCGCGCATGGTAATCAGGCGGCCGGCGCGCTTGCTCATACGCAGCGGCTTGCCCTGCTCGAGCAGATTGACCTGCTGCGCAATGAGCACTTGAAAGTTTGGTTGCGGAAAGCCCATTGCTTGCATCGCGCCGGCCAGGCGCTTGATGTAGCCGTGGTGGTCAGGGCCCCACACGTTGAAGATATGGCTGAATCCCCGGTCGGCCTTGCTCTTGTGATAGGCGATGTCCGCCAGCAAATAGGTGGGGCGGCCATCCTCGCGAACGATTACGCGGTCCTTGTCATCGCCGTATTCGCTGCTGCGAAAGAAGACCTTGCCCTCGCTTTCTTTGGTCTGCGTTCCCAGCGCCGTCCGGGCCTCCAGCACGGCGCCTTTCATGTGGAGTTCGCGCTCGCTGAAAAAATTATCGAAGCGAACGCGAAACCGATCGAGATCCGCTCGTTGTGATTCCAGAAAATAGGCTATCGCGGCGAGGCCAAAGCGTTCTGCAACCGGCTGCAGGGTTTCGGTCGCAGTGAAGTCCTCTGCAAGATCAGTCCTTGCGCTGCGATCCACAAGTTCGGCGAGCAATTCCGCCGACAATTCCAGGCGTGGCTGGCTCTTGCAAATGGCGGCGACGGCCTCTTTGATATACTCGCCGTGGTATCCCTCAGCGGGGAAGCGCAGACCGGGACCTTCTTTGTAGTGTGCTGCCGGCGTGCTCAGCGCGTCCTCGGCTGCTTGTTCATCTGGCGGCGTTTCGCGTTCTGCGAACTTAAGCAGGGCCCCGCGCGATTCAAGATAGCGCAAAAGGCAGCTGCGTCCCAGCAGATTGACCTGATTGCCGTAGTCATTGACGTAGAATTCCCGGTGAACTTGATCGCCAGCTGCTTCCAGTAAGTTGCAGCAGCAATCGCCCAGCGCCGCCGCTCGGGCCGAAACGACATTCAGTGGGCCGGTGGGGTTGGCCGAAACGAACTCAAAGATAATGTTTCGCGCATCGGAACGTTTGCTGCGACCGTAGCCGCCGCCCTCTGCGGCGGCGGCAAGCGCCAGCGTGTAGTATTGCTGCGGAGCAACAAAAAGATTGAGAAATCCGGGTCCGGCCACTTCGACCCGTTCGAAGAAGGCAGATGCGCCAGGATCTGATTGCAGGCGTTCCTGTATGGCGCCGGCAAAGTTGCGCGGATTCTTGAACGCTGCCTGCTCTGCCGCATAGAGATCGCGAATGCTGCGATCCATCGCAATGGTACAGGCATAGTCGCCAAACTGCTCCTCGCGCGCGTATTCCAGGCGAATGTTTGGCGCGGCAATCGACGGATTGAGCGCCTCCAATGCGCGTCCGATGTGTTCAACAATTGTTTGGCGTAGCATGCCAGATCCTGTGGCGGGCCCGGCCAGGATTTCGAAGCGCCGGGCAAGCGTCAACGGCGTCCCAGCCCAGCATCGGACGCCGCTCCAATTTCAGCGCCGCGGCCCGGAGCGCAAGAGTTGCGATTGGCGAGCCGCCCAATCCCCAAGCAGCGCATGCAATTCCGCCAGATGTTTTTTTACGCGTTCTTCGGTCATGGCCCCGGCGCGGCCGCTCCACTCCGGCGCCTGCCAGCGAACAAGGGCCAGCGACGGTAGCGACAGAAAAAGCAAGGCCAGCAGGGTCTGTCTGATCAATCCAGCGCGCACGCACAGCAATGCAAAGCTGCGATGCCCAATGTCAATCAGTCTCCGGTCGCGTCTTCAGCGGACGTCCAAAGCCCTGCTCCAGACAGCGATGCAAACCAGCGTCCAACGAGCGCAGCAGTCCGTCCTCGGCGCGCATTTCCATGCCTGACTGTCGACAGGCGGCAAGAAAATCGCCAAAGCGCTGCGTTGCCATGGCGTGCAGCAAACGAGCCGACCTTGCGCCATCGCGATTTGCATCGGGGTGGCAGCGCGCGCAGCTGAAGAAGGCCTCCGGCAGATTCCAGCAGGCGTCATCGCCAAGTGCAGCGCCGCATTGCGAGCAATGCTGCAGATCGCCCAGCAATCCGGATAATTTCAGAGTGCGCAGTTTAAAAAAGGCGCAAAGCCACAAGCCCGCAGCGCGACGATCTTCAATAGCCAGCGCGGTTTGCGGCGTATCGGGCCGGCTGCGCAGCGCTCCCAGAAGCAATTGATAGCGCGCTGGCTGCGCCTCGCCATCGGCGGCGATATCGGCAACCTCCAGCAAATGCGCCAACATGGTCATGCTGGCGTAGTCGCCCTTCCATTCCGCAAAGGCTTCAAGCACCTGTCCTTCCTTGATCGACTGTAGCGTTTCGCTGCTGCGGGCATAGTAGTGCAGGCGAACCAGTGCGCCCGGCTCGAGCAGGAGGGCGCTGCGTCGACGGGTAGCGGCCAGGCCATGACCGCGTACGCACAGGCGCTGACCGCTTTGGGCCAGCAGATCTGCAGCCAGGTCCGCCTCGCCAAGTCGGCGGCGGCGAAGAACGATGGCATCGCTGAGTAAGATCTGGCTCACAGGCGAAAGTCTTTGATCTTTCTGTACAATGTCCTTTCGGATATGCCAAGGGCTGAAGCCGTTTGCTCACGGTTGCCATTGTAGAAATTCAAGTTACGTTCGAGGATTGCCTTTTCGTAATCTTCCATGGATACGCCAGCCACAATGGTTTCGGCCAGTTTGCGCGCACTGGCGCGCGGCGGCGCGCGCAGCAATTCTGGCGGCAGGTCTTCCTTCCCGAGCACATCATCGCGAGCCAGCACGACCATGCCTTCCAGTACGTTGCGGAATTCCCGGATGTTGCCAGGCCAATCGTAGTTCTGAAAAAAGGCCTGCAGATCTGCGGACAGACCGCGCACCGATTTGCCGTAGCGATCGTTGAATTGTGTAACAAAGTGATTGAACAGCAAAGGAATATCGTCGCCCCGCTGCCGTAGCGGCGGCAGAAAGAGGCGTATGACTGCCAATCGATAGTATAGATCTTCGCGAAAGCGTCCATGATCCGCTTCATCCAGCAAAGAGCGATTGGTGGCCGCGACTACGCGAACATCGACGGCAATCGGTCGCGTGGAGCCAATGCGCACAACTTCGCGCGATTCCAGTACGCGCAGCAGCCGCACCTGACTTTCGGCGTCCATTTCTCCAATTTCATCGAGGAAGATGGTGCCGCCATTGGCAGCCTCGAAAAAGCCAGCGCGATCGTGATCGGCGCCAGTATAGGCCCCCTTGACCGCGCCAAAAAGTTCGCTTTCGAGGATACTCTTGGTTAAAGCGCCGCAATTGACCTTAACGAAGGGTCGACTGGCGCGCGGAGAATTTTCATGGAGAAGATTGGCAATCAGCTCTTTGCCAACTCCGCTTTCGCCCTCAATCAGAACGGTCACATCCGTGGGTGCGATCTGTTTGACTCGTTCCAGTACATCTTGCAGCGAACTTGAATTGCCAACAATGCTGCCGGCTCGAAAGGTCTCGCTCAGACGCTGACGCAGCTGACGATTCTCCGTTTTTAGACGCGACGTTTCCAGCAGCGCATCCATTTTCTTGCGCAACAGCGTTAGATCGACTGGCTTCAGCAAATAATCGCTGGCCCCTTCGCGGATCGCCTCCACGGCCGTCTCAATGCTAGGCTGACCGGTCAGAATCAAAATGGGAATGTCCCGCAGACGGCCGCCGGTGCGCACTTCGCGCACCAGCTCGATGCTCATTCCGTCGGGCAGCATCAAATCGCTGAGGATGATATCGATGGGACGTTCCGCCAGAACGGCGCGGGCCAATTCCAGTTCCGGCGCACTGTAAACGCGATGCTCGTCCTTCTTTCCCAGCGCGCCCAGGAATTCTTCCAGCGCCGCTCGTTGCGCAGCATTGTCCTCGATAACCAGAAAATTTGCCATGACAGAATCAGTCGCCGGGATTCGGGGCTTTCAGTTGCGGGCGGGCGCCATCTGCGGGCAAGAATACCTCGAAGCGCGCCCCTCGCCCGGCGGAGCTGTCAAGACTGACCCGACCGCCCAGCTCTGCCGCCATCTTCTGTACCAGCGCCAGACCGAGGCCGCTGCCCTTGCCCTGCTTGGTAGAAAAGAACGGTTGAAAGATCTTGGCCTGCAACTCCGCCGGAACCCCCGGGCCGTTATCCTCGACGCGCAGCAGCGCGCCGCCAGGCGCAGCCGCCGTGCGAACAGCAATGCGCCGTTCCTCCATAGGTAGATCGGATTCCTGCAGCGCCTGAATTGCATTGAGCACTAAGTTCAGCGCGATTTGCTTGATAAAGCTGCTATCAACATTACTCAGCAGGGGCGTTTCCCCGCCCTGAAATCTAAGCTCAATTCCCTCGCGCAAGGCCTGGGGCTCAATCAAAGCAATCACCTCCTGGAGAAGTTGATTGAGATCGACATGAATGTCCTTTTCGCGCGCTTGAGGACGGAGCAGCGAGATAAAATCGTGCAAGGTCTTGTTCAATCCGGAGATTTCGCGTTTGATCAGCGTGATCTTTTGCTGTGCACGCTGCCGCGATTCGACGTCTCCAATTTCATCGAGATAGCCCTCCAGCAGCTGCAGGTGCATGTGAATCGCCGCCAGCGGATTCTTGACCTCGTGCACCAGACCGGCGGCCAGCGCCGGCAGTTCTGCTACGCCAAGGCTGGCCCCTGAGTCCGGCAGCGCGGGCAATTGTTCATTCGCGGAGATCTCTGACATCGCCAGTTCGGCCAGCCTCGATTGGTTCTACCAGGAAGAAGACAATATTCTGCCGATCGATTCCCTCCGGCGCGCGGCGCAAAACCTGCGACCAGCTATCGACAAATAGACGCGGCACTTCCCCCTGGTTCACAATATAAACATCGCCGGGCTCGTTTACCACTGCGGCGGCGCTCTCGGCGGCCGGCGCGGGCGACAATCGTAAGCCAACATAGAGGCGGCGTCCGCGCTCCGCCTGCAGGCGGGCCAGGATTGCAGCATCGCCCACGTCGATCGTAAAGGAAAGTCCATCGTTTTTGAGCAAGGCTCGACCGGCCGCCGGACTCTGCCGGCGCAGGCCCTCGACGCCGCGCGCAATGCACAATTCAAGATTGGAAACGATGGCGGAAGCCGAACTGAGGCGCGTACCGCCGAGTCTGGCAAATGCCAGCGGAAGATCGTTGAGGTTCAATTCCTCGCGTCGATAACTCACCGTTTCCAGCGGCTGAAGCTGCAGTTCACGCAAATCGCCGCTCAGTTGCGCCGGTCGAATCGATTGCTCCGTCGTATAGAAGCGCGATCCGGCTACTACAAAATTGAGTCGCCGCCCGTCGACGAAGGCCGCCTCGCGAGCATAGAGCGGTTGCGTTGTCTCCGTCGAAACAGAACGAGAGAGACGCGTCCATTCCTGACGATCTGCGTAGCGTTGATTCAAGAGCGAAAAGAACAGCGTCTTAACTCCGCGTCCGCGCAGTCGACGGAGTCTGCTTTCCATTCCTGGATTGCGTCGTCCGCCAAGGGATGCATCGCTAAAAACCAGGAGGCGAGTGTCGCCGCGCCAGTCGCGATAGCGTTCCACAATGGAAAGCGCATTGTCCAGACCGCGCACTGTCGTTTCGCCACGCGCGCCTTTCTGGCCCAGTACTCGCAACAGCGGGGTCCACTGCTCGCTGAAGGGAAGGATATCAGTCTGGTCGCCGCTTTCCAGAGCCACCGCGCCCAGGCGCGAACCTTGCGGCAACTGTGGACCAATTGCCGCAAGCGCTGCGTGGATGGCAGGAAGATCATAGACCATGCTGCCAGAGTAGTCGATGATTGCCGCCAGATCGATGCGCTCCGAGCCGAGCCCGCCATGCTGCTCGGGATGAGCGGCGGGCGGCGCCCAACCGCGCATGGCCTGATCAAGCAGCGATCCCAATCCGCGCTGCAGACGCTGAACGGAAGTCAACTGTGCGCCGCGCGCCTCGATGCGCGCCGAGCGACAGCCAAAGACAGAGGCGCGCAGCATGACCTGATTCTGATCCACGGCCCGCACGCTTCCCGCCAGTAAATAGCCGGCGCCGCTTTCAGCGCAAACGGAGCGCGCCACGCGATCGGTAAAGGGCGTCTGAGGCTGGAAAGAAGCGGCGCGCAAGGCGCGCGTTGCCGCTTCAACCGACAGGACCGGATAGTCGCTGCGCAGGCTGAACAGAAAGCGAGTGGCCGCAGCGAACTCGCCCGGCAGATCTGGCAGGTCGAGTCCGGCGCGCACTGTGTCGCCCTCGACCAGGAAGGGTAGGGCCAGCATGCCGTTGCGAGAAACAGATTGCGCTTGCAAAGTGCGTTTCGCACCGGAGGCAGTCAGGCCCAGGATCAGGCACAGGATCAGGCACAGGACTGCGCGCCCAACGAGCAGGCTGCGCCTTGCCGCGTCTTTGCTGCCAACTCTCCTGTCGGCTTCTTGTTTTCTAAGCGTTCGCATTGCAGACGAGCGTTTGGACAATGATTACTACTTTGCCGGCGGCGCCGTCCTGATCCAGGGACGGGCCCCGATGCCAGCTCCACGCGCGATCCTTCCCGCTGATGATCTCCAGGGCAATTCGAAATCTGAGCTTCGATTTCTCAGCTTCGAGGAGCGGCTGCAGCGCTGCCGTGCAGCTGCAACCATCGATGCCCATTCTAAATGGCTGTCATTGACCGATCGCGAGTGGCAGGACCCTGGCGAGTGGAAGCTGCGCCTGAACATGGGCGCTCGCGGACTGTGGAGCGATTGCCTGGACGAGGCCTCCGAACAGGGATTCTACACTGACGAACCGGAGAGCTGCCGTGTAGCGCTCCTCTACAGTTGCTCGCCGCGCTCCTACTGAAGCGGCGCTCCCCCTCAGGGCCGATCCGGATCCCACTCCAGCTTGCCCGTGCTGGCCAGAATATAAGTTATCAGCTCAAAGATCAGCAGTGCCGCGATGATTGTATAAACGTTCAAGGCGAAGTCGCTATCCCAGCCGACAGCATAGCGTGCATGGAACTTTACCAGGTTCAAAAGCGCCACCATCACGCCCAGGGCCGTGATGGTGCCGTGTTCCTTTTTCAACAGGCGACGAAAGGTGAAAGTCATGCCCTCAATGGACTTCTTGAAACCCGAGAGCCGACCGGGCAAAAAGCGATTCACGTCGCGGCAGTACTGATCGTATTCCGGACCAAATTTGCCGCGCAGGTAGTTCTCTTCCGAATAGGTAATAGCCAGATAAATGTAGAGGAACAGCGGAAGTACAAAGATATAGAACCACAAATAGTTGATCGTCAGAATTGCGCCAAGAGCAATCAATATGTTACCCAGGTACATTGGGTTGCGCGTATGGGCAAACAGGCCGCGCACAACCAGCCGCTCGGCAAAAATCTCTTTCTTCAACCCGCCGCGCTTGATGTAAGCGTAGCCAATGGTGATGCAGCGGACGAACTCGCCGAGAACAAATACGACGGCGCCCAGCAGCGTGAACATGAACTCTGCCTGCCGGTCGCCGATTCCGCCTGCCGGGTCAAGGGCTACCGCGACAATGCCGCCCAGCACAATGAGCGTGAAGATCGTATCCCGCCAGCGAAAGATGAAATTGCCAAAGCGAAGCGTGAATGCCTTCATTTGATTGCCAGAAATCCTTCAAAACAGATGTACTTCATGACTGTAGTACAGTCTTTGAATCCGGAGCGTTGCAATAGCTCCAGATTGCCCTGCGTGGAGAATGGCTCCAGCACGCCCTTCAAACTGCGCGTCTTAGCCAGAATTTCATCGCTGGAAAATCCGCGCTCGGATTTGAAATCATTGTAGAGTCCGGTCAGAATATCTTGAAAGCGTGCGTCGGGCCCGCGCACCTTCTCAAAGAGCAGAAAAGCGCCGCCCCAGCGCAACGCTCGGTAGACGCGGTCGAACAGCTCCTGGCGGAAGGCCGGACGCACAAATTGCATGGTATAGTAGGCGACGACAAGGTCGCAGGGTTGCAGCTCGCATTCCGTGAGCTCTTCATGGACGAAGGTGATGCGCGGATCCTCTGCGCCGCGACTCCTCGCTTCGGCAACCATCGCTGCCTCGCGATCGACCCCAATCAGTTGCATCGAACGAGCGCTGTGGCGGGCCGCCAGTTTTCGCAGAAGTTCGCCGGTGGAACAACCCAGATCGTAAACCAATGAGCCGTCGCCCACGAAATAGTCGGAAACCTTCAGGATGAGATCGTGTCCTTCGTTGTAGAGCGGAACCGAACGACTGACATGCGAATCGAAGGTTCGCGGCACGTCTCCGCCAAAGGTCCAGCCCGCATTAGGGGCCTCGATTTCGTCTCCGACCCGGCTCACCGGTCCACTTCCGGCCAGGCCTTCTGGCACGGCCAGCGCAATATATAGAGCGTACTCACACCGCGTAGCGTTCGCGCAACTTCAGGATCTGCTGTTCAAATTTTTTCCAGTAAGCGCTCGCATCAGGCATGAAGGTGGACTGCACCGTCTGCCGATTCAGGTCAATGATCTCGCTTACCGTAAAATCAAGGTGCCGATAGTACTTAAAATACTCCTGGCTCAGATTGACATTGAAGATTTCCGGATCGTCAGTATTCACCGTACAGACCAGGCCCTCATCGTAGTAGCGGCGCACCGGATGGTCTTTTTCCTGACGTACGTACTTGCCGGTAAAGATGTTAGAAGTCAGGCATACTTCGATCGGCACGCCCTTCTCGCGCAGCAGCTCCATCAACGTTGGGTCCTGAATGGCGGAAGTTCCGTGACCAATGCGCTCGGCCTTCAGCAGCTCAACAGAATCGCGTATGGACCAGGGGCCATCGTCCTCGCCGGCATGCGCCACGCAATGCAAACCCTCGGCGCGGGCCTGTGCGAAAACGTCTTTGAAATCGCGCGCCGGTCCCATCAATTCGGCGCCGCCCAGACCAATGCCAATAATATTGCTGGCTCGCGCTGCCAGAACGCGCTGCAGGTTCTTACTGGCGTTCTCCACGCCAAAGGTTCGCGAGACATCGATGAGGTATTTCACCTCCGGACCGCCAGAACGGCGACATTCGTTGGAAAGCCGTTCCAGGGTTTGAGCAATCTCGTTGAAATCCAATCCATTTTGCACCATGCGCGATGGCGCCAGGAAAACCTCGGCGTAACGGACTGAATTATCATCCATGTACTTGCGCAGATTATTGAATATCAGCTCAAAGTCGTCGGGCGTCTTCACCGAATCGATGATGAATAGAAAGAGCTTGATGAACTCCTGCAGGTTTGTAAATTTATAGAGCTTCTCCAGCTCCTCCATGGAGTAGGGAACGCCGTTCTTTTCCAGCATGGCTGCGACGGTTTCCTTGCTGATGCAAGCCTCCATGTGCAGGTGGATTTCTACTTTCGGCATTTCGCGCATGAAGGCCGCCAGGTTCTGCTCGGCGGCGGTTGGCTCGGATACGTGCGGCAGGCGATCGGTGCGAATGCGCGAGGCCGTCACCAGGTCGGCGGAGAATATCTGATGCACCAGGTCCTCCGGCGGGCTTTCGATTTCCAATTCTTCCATGGCGATCTTGTCGTTGAGCAGATCATTGATCTGCTTGTCAAAGGCGGTTTCCAGCGCCGCACTGTACTGGCGGCCGGCAGGCAGGCGCGCCTTCAGTCGCCGCAGCTCCAGAATGTCGCGATCGATTCCTTTGATTCTTCCAATAAGTTGTTCGAGCTTTACTATCATCGCAGGGGCGCGCGTCGCGCCTACTCCAGTTTGAAATCGCCCACTGATGCTTCGATGGCGCTTACCAGATCGAGCATCTTTTCCAGTCGTTCGTCCTTGCCGCCTTTTGCGCTCATTTCCTCAAGTACGCCGCGTGCATAGCGGCAGAATTGACGCACACGTCGCACCCGCTCCTGCATGGAAAGCAAGGAACGATTCATCCGCTCGGCATGCTGACGGAGTTCGTCTTTCTGTCGTACCTGAAATCGCGCCGTCAGATCTCCCGCCTCCAGGCGCGCCAGCGCTCGGTCCAGGCTGCGCAGGGGCCCCGCGACCCGCGAAGAGTAGAGCAGCATGCTCCATACGCCGCCGGCAAAGGCGGCCAGGCCAATCAAAGCCAGTCCGAGCAGCGCCATCCAGCGCAGGCTGCGTGGAGAAACTGGCTCGTCGTGATCGCTGAACCAGAGAACAACAATGGCCGCAAAGCCCAGGGAGAATAGAAAGGGCAAAGTCGCACGCCAGACCATGCGAAACTGGAAGCCGCGATCGACCAGCTGGAAGCTGCGCGGATTTTTACGACGACTTTGCGATTCGCTCTGACTCAAGCTTCCTCCCAAATCAGCTCAGGCTGGCCTGTAGCTGGCGCGCATGTCGATTCTGCGGATCGATATCCAGCGCACGTTCAATGTATTCGCGAGCGCGGTCATAATTTCCAAGCTTGTGGTGGATGTCCGCCAGGTTGATCAGGTTCACCACGCGATCCGGACTCATATTGTAAACCTTCTGCGCCGCCTCCAGAGCCTGATGGTATTCGCCAATACGCTTGTTGGAAATCGATAGATAGAGCCAGAAATCAGTCAGGCCAGGATCATGCTCCAGGTAGCTGCTCAGGATCTCCACGGCGCGATTGTAATCCCGTTCCTTGAAGGTCAGAACGCCCATGATTTTATTCAATGCGGGCACATCGGCGCGCAAAGTATAGGCGCGATTCAGGTACTGCAGCGCCTCCTCCAACTTGCCGTCGCGCGCCAGGCTGCGACCTTTGCTGAACAGATCCTCGAATTCAAGGTCCGCTCCCTCCAGGGCCTTATCATGCATCGACTCCAGTTCGTCATGGATATCGATGTCAATGATCACGCGCTCCGGCTCTACGACACTCTCGCTTGACCGTAGATCGGCCGTCTGCTCGTGAAAGCCAATACGGACGAAGGACAGGTCGTCGGTCAGCTCGCCGTAACTCTTGATTGCATCGACCATGCGATGAATGTCGCCATCGCCTTCTTCCACTCGCCGCAAGAACAGGTATTCGTCTTCGTTGATCGTGCGAACCACTTCGCCCGGCGTAAGATCAAGGTCGTCGCGGCCGTCAGAGCCCATGATAACCACGTCGCCGCGCTGCAGCTGAAAGAACTGAACTTTGAAGGGGATTTCGGACTCGAGGCCCAACTTGCGCAATTGCAGCTCCTCTTCGATGAAGGAAGCGCGCCCGTTGCGATACAGTACAGTGTGCGGATGCTCGGCGTTGAAGTAAAACATCTCGCCGCTCTGCTCGTCAATAGCAGCCAGCACGCAGGAGATGACCATGGAGCCATTGAAGGCCATAAAAACGCCGTGGATCTCTTCGTAGACGTCGGTCAGCCAGCGCTCGGGCGTTGTATTCATGATGCGGTTGTTCTTAGCAGAACGGGCCATGATTGTATTCATGACCACGCCCATGACCAGGGAGCCGCCGGCGCCCTGCATCGATTTGCCCATGGCATCGCCATTGAGCGCTACGATGTAACGTTTGTGTTTCTCCGGCGTGCCCAGGCGCAGGTTGCCGGTCAGACAGATATCGCCGCCAAGGTCGGCCTTCTTCGTGCGGAACTCGAATTTCTTCTTTTGTTCCAGATAGAATGCTGTTGATATCAGCTTCGACTTGTTAGCATTGTAGTTGAGCGGCTTCTGCAATAGCGAAGTCAGAAAGTAGTCGCCATCCTGCTGCGTTTTCAAGGCCCGAACTTCATCAAGCGTTTGCTTGAGTTCGGCGGTACGCTCCTTGACCTTTTCTTCCAGATTGTTGGCGTAGTCCTGCAGTTTCTCCTGGGCGTCGCGAATGGACACCACCATGGAGTTGAAGGAGGATGCCAAAAAGCCAATTTCGTCGTGCACATGGACCGGCACCTTGGTCGTCAGGTCGCCGCCGTTCACCTGGGTAACGCCTCCCACCAGTTCATTCAGCGGCGTGATCAAGCTTCCGGAAAAGAAGCGCGGAAAAGCATACAGTAGAACAACCAGCACAATCAGAAGAATCAGGATCTGCTGCAGCGCCGCCGGCGACATATAGCGTCGGTAAGTCAGGTAATCAAAGCCCACCTCGTAGGCGACATTCTGCTTTTCATCGACAACAACAAACCCAGTGTAGTGGCGGTAATGATCCTTGTTTTCGCCCATGATACGCCGAAAGTGGCGCGTTTCCTCTTTTTCAAAGGGCGCCAGAAAACGCATGATATCCCGCTTCAGTTCGGCGCCCTGCAGATCCGGGTGCGCCGTCAGGTAGGCTTCCATTGCCAGCTGTATCGGCTGCAGGCGATCCTCGGTCTTGGCAATGTAAGCCAGAAGTTCCTCTCGAAACTTCTCCTCCTTCATCGCATGTACTTTGTTGGAGGCGACCTGCGTGTCGGTGCGGATTTTTGCCAGAAATGCGAACAATGCTTCGCGCAGTTGATCGTCTTCTAGATTTGAGCTGTCGATAAAGCGCTTGATCAAGTCGCGATAACCGCTGAAAAACGGCTGCCGCGTCTGACCAATCAAGGACAACGCTGATTCGCGAAAATTTACGTCATCGAGGGCGCGCAATTGGCCATAGATCATGGCATTGGCCAGATCCTCTTTGTGCCCCTCGAAGTCGACCTCGGCTGGCGTCGGCATGAAAGCAGGCGCGATGCTGTCATCGCCTGGATTGTAACGCACAATATAGCGAATATCATCGTGACGTTCGCCGCCTTCCAGAGCGCGTTCGGCGTATTGAATGCGCAAGGAGTCATACTCCTCCTCGCGGTCGCGCAGCGTAAAAAAGCTGATGCCCTGCATCATCAACAGAAAGGTAACCAGCGAAACGCCAAGGATCTTGGCCATGAAAGAGGTGCGATCCTTGGTGCGGTTGATGTAGAGCACCAGCATGCCGAAATAACCGAGGACCGTCGCCAGCGTGAAGGTAATCACGAAGGTGTCGCGGGTAATGCGACCGTCGCGCTGAGCCACATTGAAAAGCGCCGGGATGAAGAAGGCGACGAAGATGCTGCCCATGATAAAGGCGATGGTCCAGCGATCCTTGCCCTTGGTCTTAATGCTCTTCCAGGCGCCAACGCCGATGGCGTAAAAGAAGAAGAGCATGATTACTGCGCCAAAGATCTTGCTGAAGAGGTCGGCGTCAAAATCCCACAACTGACCGTTCAGGATGAAAACCTGATGGGAGCGGAGGGTAATCACTATGAAGGCGACAGTGAAAGTGATCGATACAAGGTACTGCAGCACCCACGTAAGTCGGGCCGCGCGCGGATGAGTGTTTTCCGGAAACTTGTAGGCCCACTGCGCCATGTGGATGGCGGGCGCCAGAATCAAGCCGACAGTGAACCAGCGATGGTAGCTGGCCAGCGGTCCGTAGTAGGCGTGCGCCAGAAAGTAGATGAAATTGAAGGGCGTCAGGGTGGCAAACACCAGACCGAGGGCCGTGGTGCTCTTCGAACGATGCTTGAGCGTCAGTAAGAAGACGGCAACAAGGAGCGTGAAGATGCCCGCCAGCAAGTTTGCGAAGGCATAGAAGTTGAAGTAGATGTTCAGGCCATAGAAGAACTGGTTGAGAAAATCCACGGGACCCCCTTCCCGGGCGACTCGACCGCCGGCGAAGTATGTCCGGGCTTAGCTTTCCCCGGACGCCTTTTTGATCATCGGAGCGGGGGCCGCGTCAATTGGAAATTATTTGGCGCAGCTCTGGGACGCAGCCGCGACTTATGGTGCAGTGCAATGTAAGGGATCTACGCCGCACTAGCGGCGCTCGAGTTTACGACGGCCCAACTCGTCCATGGCCGCTTGCATCTGGATTTTACGGGCCAGCGCAACATCCATAGCATGACCGGCGCGATGGGCTATGAAATGCGCCTCCACCGGCCGGGCCAGCAGGTATAGATCGCCAATCAGATCCAGGGCTTTGTGGCGTACGCATTCTTCCGGGAAACGACGCTCATTCAGGTAGCCATCATCGGTAAGCACGACGGCGTTTTCCGCGGATGCGCCTTTGATGAGGCCCCTGGCCTTCAGCGCCTCGACATCACGCAAAAAGCCAAAAGTGCGCGCCGGCAGGATTTCGCGGGCAATTGTCTCGTCGTCCAGATCCATTGTCATCGATTGGCCGCGCAAGTCAGGATGATTGAAATCGATGGTGTAACTGATGCGCAGGCCATCGTGCGGCAATGCTACCAGGTATTTGTTGCCATCGACCACCCAGGCCGGGTTTTTCAACTGGATGGGACTCAACTCCTCGTCCAGCTCAACGATCCCGGCGCTGGCAAAGGCGGCATAAAATTCCGCTGCCGAACCATCCATGATTGGAATTTCCTGCGCATCAAGAAAGAGGTAGAGGTCCGTAATGCGCAGCGCCGCCAGTGCGGCCAGCAGATGCTCCACAGTCTGCACGCGCCAGCTGCGATTGGCCAGAGTGACGGCATTGACTGTTTCTGCAACGTGGAAGGGCGATACGGGAATTTCACCGTTGCTGGCCTTATTGTGCCGGAATACCAGACCGCTGCCGGCAGGCGCCGGTTCACAACGCAGATGCACGATCTCTCCAGAGTGCAAGCCAACGCCGCTCAGATCGATAGTATGCGCGAGTGTGCGCCGGCGGCAAACAGCCTTCGTCTGGCCTGCCGCCTGCCGCTCAAGAAGCATTGATAGGTCGCTCATAGTCTCCATGGCCGGGTGCCTTGCAGGCTATCAGAGCAAAGGTTGTGCCAGGGCGGCTGCCAGCGTACAATAATCGCCGCGGCCCCGAAACTGGCCCCGATAGCCCCATTCAGGCAATTCTACGACAATTGCCAAATGCGACGCGGCGACGCCGGCCAGGATCCAGGCCCGGAAGCCCTGTGGTATACCTGCAACGGCTGTGGTATTTTTGCCACAGCCGAAGGGCGCCGCCACACAAATGGCTCAATCGATCCGCTTGATGGTGGCCCCGCTAAAATCAGCCGCAAAAATAGCATTTTGAATGATGGCCAGATTTCCCTCCAGCGCTGCAGCGGGAAATGTCGCCAGCGAACTTACCTGCCAGGTCAGTGTGTTGATCACCCGGATGCGATTGTTGTTGTAAGCGCCAATGTAAACGTTCACACCATCCGATGCCGCACCGCGCGGACTGTTGAAGGTTGCTGATGAGGCTGGCCCATCATTGGCGCCGGTCGTTGCCAGCTGGCCGGCAATCGTATCCACGCGCGCCGTCACGACATCCACGCGTCGAATCACCTGAGAGCCAGAGTCGGGCAGATACAGGTAACGAAAGTCGTATCCCATTCCGATTATGGCCGGCAGCGTTGCCGCCTGGCCGATTCCATCCGTTGTTCCAGCGAGCCCCGTCTGACCTGCCAGCGTGGTAACTGTGTAATCGCTCAAGCGAATGCGTCGCATTGGTGCTCTCTCCCACGTAGAGGGAGTCGCCAATGCGAGCAATGGCCGAAGGCGCCGCAAAGGTCGCTGCCGTGCCGACGCCATCCGCCGAGCCCGCTACGCCGGCCTGTCCTGCTACGGTGATTGTATCTCCGGTATACTTGTTCACGCGCCGAATCAGCTGGTTGTTGCTGTCCGCCACGTAAATGAATGCCCCTAAGGGAACGCCTGAACGCAGCCCCTGGAAGCGGGCTACCGATCCGGAACCATCGGCCGAGCCTGGCGAACCGGCCAGTCCGGCCAGGGTGATGACCTCAGCAGTACGCAGGTCCATGCGCCGAATGTTATGGTTCCCCTGATCAAAGATATATACGTATTCACAATCGCTGACCAGCCCGCGCGGTTGTCCAAACCGAGCAGCGGCCCCAATGCCGTCGACACTGCCAATCATGCCCTGCGCGCCTGCCGCCACCGATAGGACACCCTGCAATTGCAGCGGGTAGGGAAGATTGCTTTCTTGAGTACAAGTCGGCCAACGCTGCAAACTCAAAGCCATCAGCAAAGACTGGCAGCTGCCATCGGCGTTGCTGCAGGACGAATCGATACTGTTGCAAAATGTGTTAAAAAATAGGGCGGTTATGCAAAGGAACAGTGATACTCGGGAAAAAGCGGCCGGCAATCGGCCGCGCATTGCTGAGTAGCTACAAACCTTCACAGAAACCTCAGAGATATTCGGCCTTACGGTTGAATTCGAGAAAACGCTCGGGCAAAGCGAGCTCAAATTGCAGCATCTCGCCGGTGTGCGGATGTTCAAAGGCCAGCTTGCGAGCCAAGAGCAGCATGCCAAAACGCTCGTACTGCGCCGCCGAGCGCGAGTAGATCGGGTCGCCAACCACCGGCGCGCCCAGGTGCGCTAAATGAACTCGAATCTGATGCGTCCGGCCAGTCAAAATGGAAAGGTCGACTGCTGAATACTTTCGTCCGTGGCGGGAAGCGATTGTATCGCGGACCCTGTATTCGGTTATGGCCAGCCTTCCCGCCGGATCGACGCGCATCCCGCGGCGATCATGAGCTCGACGAGAGAGGGCCAGTTCGATGCGACCCGCTGAGGGTTGCGGCGCAGCAAGCAGCCAGGCAAAATAGATTTTCTGCACTTGCCGCTCGGCAAAGAGGCGCGACATTTTCCGATGTGTGACCGGATCGCGGGCCACGGCCAGCAAGCCTTCGGTGTCTCGATCCAGGCGATGCACAACGCCCGGGCGCGACGCAAGTTCCGGGGCATCGGCAAAGGCAGCGCTCCAGCGTTCCTTCCAGACGTGAAGCAGGCCATGGACGATACTGGGGCGCGAATCGCCGGGTCCTGGATGCACAGCAATCCCCGGCGGCTTATGCAGGACTGCCAGGTAAGGGTCTTCGTAGACAAACTGCAGGCCAAGGTCCACGGCCTGCAGTTCGCTGATGGCCGGCGGGGCGCTGGCAAGCTCATAGCATTCCCCGGCGCGAACCTGCCTGCTGGCTTTGACTTCTCCGGGTCCGCTGACCAGACCGAGGTCGATGCAGCGTTGGATCTGGCTGCGACTGCTTCGGTCGCCCAGGCATGATGCCAACCACTGATCCAGACGCAGACCCTCATCTTCGTCTGCCACCACCCATTGCCCGCTCAATATCATGACCGATGCTCTAGGACTGCAAAGCGCGCCGGGAGGTCCGCTTCTTTATGGGAAATGCTCCGGAATCTATGCAGCGAAAAAAGGGTTTCCGGATTTGGTCCGTCCCAATATAGCTGCCTGCAGGCGAGGAGCTTGGTCCAGAGCAACCGGAAATACCCTGGATTTGTTGGTCCGTTCCCCGCTACTTCCACGACTTGAGTCAAAATTAGGAGCCTCCGAATTATGAAAAAGCTGATACTTACTGTCAGCGTAGCCGTTGCTCTCGGCGCTATGTTCACCGCTTGCCAATCCTCGGGCGACAGCTCGTCTTCACGCGGCGGCAACCTGGGCAGTGGCGCACTGGGCCTCGCCAACCGCGCTCTGGCCGTCCTGAACTATTCGCCAAATCAGGCTGGCTACGGCTACAAGAGCACCGGACCCGGATCTGACGTAAACACATGGGTCACGACCGCTAAAGACCAGATCAACCAGGCGCTGAGCCAGGTGGGCGATGGCTATGTTCTTCAAGTAACTGGCCACACCGATAGCACGGGACCGCGCACCGCTCCCGGCGATGGCCGTCGCGGAAACGAATGGTACAGCGAACAGCGCGCCCGCGGCGTGATGGCTGCACTGGTACGTGCCGGCGTTCCAGCCGACAAGATGATTGCCAAAGGCGTAGCGGACGACGAGCCTGTTTCGGGAGCTGCTTCCGATAGCCAGGTTCACCGCCGTGTGACCTTCCAGATCGTTCCGAAGCCCTGATCTAAGTCAGACTTCATAACGAAATGGCAAAGGGGCGATCCGCAGGGGTCGCCCTTTTTGTTTGTTGCGATGACTGTGCCTCCTGAAATTCGCCTTGGTCCGCTGCAGCTGGGAGCGCGCCCGCATATTGCGGCGATCCTTGAACGACCGCTTTCCTCTGCGGAGCTGTCGCAATTGAGTGCGGCGGGGGTCAGTCTCCTCGAACTGAGAGCCGACAGCTTCCAGGGCGGTCCGCATGGCGCGGCGGAATTTACCGCGAGGCTCGACCCGCTTCTGCGCCAGTCCTTTGGTTTGCTGGCCACCATCCGCGAGGGCGACGCCTGGCATGGTTCGCAGCGATTGGCCGCCTTTCACAGCCTTGCACCTCTGGTCGATGCAATCGATGTAGAATTCGAATCTCTGCAACGCGACGAACTGGCGGCGCTGGCTCATGACCAACGCAAGCTGCTCTTACTTTCCACGCACGATTTTCAAAGCGCCCCAACGGACGCGCAATTGGATCTGACGCTTCTGGAAGCGGACCGCCTGCAGGCTGCAATCGTCAAGATCGCAGTGCGCGCACGCAACATCGAGGAACTGGAGCGGCTCCTGAACTACTGTGGAAAACATAAAGAACGCGGACTGGTCATGATTGCGATGGGCGAGGCCGGCTTGCTATCGCGCGTCGCTGCTCCGTTTTTTGGCAGTCTGATCAGCTACGGATACCTCGACCATCCCAATGCGCCCGGTCAATTGAGCGTCCGCGAACTGCACGAACTTTTTTTGAAATTCAGCCCCGCTTATCGATCTGCTTACGCTTGAGCGCGCTGCCTGCAGCGCCTCCGGCGCGGATTTTTTGTCCTGTTTTCCGCGTGCGCTTGAGGTTCGCCTCCAGCACGGGAGTCGCTTTCCACTTTCGTTCGAACTTAAAGTAATTCGCGCTGTCCTTGACCGGAACAAAGGACATAGCCCGCTCTGTAAAGGCCGTGATCGAAAGACTGGGGTTTACGCCAGGATTTGCCGGAATCATTGATCCGTCGCAAACCAGCATATTCTGATAACCGTACACGCGGTTTTGACTGTCGATGACGCCTTCCTCGCTGTTCTGGCCGATGCAGGCGCCGCCCAGGATGTGCGCCGTGGTCGGCACGTCGAGCAGCACTTCATTGTAGCTGCTGACCGGGAAGCCGCCCGTTTTTTGCGCCAGGCGTCGGGCAAAATCATTGGCCGCAGGGATATAGGTCGGGATCTTTTCGCCGCGACCATGCTCAGAGGTAAGCGACTTCGTGAACGGCCAGATCCAGCGCCGGCGCCGTTCGAGCCGGATGGAATTGTCCAGGGTCTGCATTACAAGCAGTATGATCGTCTCTTTTGCAAAGCCAAAGGGAGAAAGGGAGCGCAAGAAAAGCAGCGGATGCCGCAAAATATTGAGCAGGAAGCGCATGGGACGCGGAATGGCGCCGCCGCCGTCGGTCATAATTGTCGATAGCCCGCCCATGACATCGGAGCCGGCGGAATAGCGCACCGGTTCGATGTGCGTATGTTCATCGGGGTGTACACTGGAAGTGATGGCAATTCCATGGGAGTAATCAACTTTTTGCCCCGCGGCGCGGACGCCGACGATGGACTCGCTGTTGGTGCGCACCAGACCGCCCAGCGTTGCAGACAGGCGCGGCAGTCGCCCATTTTGCTTGAGCTTCAACAGTAGCGACACTGTTCCCAGAACGCCCGCGGAAAAGACCACGCCGCGCGTGCGCAGTCGGCGATGCGGATAGCCAAAAAGCCCGCTCGGCGATCTGGTGTGAATTTCATAGCCGGCGCTGCCGTCCTCGGAGAGGGAGATCAGATCCACCGCCTGCGTCTCAGGAAAAACTTTCGCGCCCAGCTTTTCAGCAAAGTAGAGGTAGTTCTTGTCCAGGGTATTCTTGGCTTTGTAGCGACAACCAACCATGCAGCCGCCACAAAAGTTGCAACCGCGCCGCAGCGGACCTTCGCCGCCAAAGTAGGGATCGCTTTCACGCTCGCTGTCTCCAAAGTAGACGCCGACCGGCGTGGGCGTGAAGGTCTGTTCGCAGTTGATATCGCGGGCGGTAGCAAGCATCAACTGATCGACCTCCCAGAGCTGCGGATTCTTGACCACGCCAAGCATGCGCTGCGCCAGCTGGAAGAAGGGCATCAATGCCCGGTCGCCGCCGATGCCCTTTACTATCCGATGGGCAAAGAATTGCTTTTTCGGAACATAGAGCGTGTTTGCATAAACCAGACTTCCGCCGCCCACGCCGGCGCCGCTCAAGATCATCACATGGTTGAGCAGGTTGATGCGCTGGATGCCGTAGCAGAAGATTCGCGGAAACCACAGTGACTTAAAGATGTTCCAGTTTGTCTTCGGATAGCTTTGCTCATTCCAACGCTTACCGGACTCCAGTACAGCCACCGAATAGCCCTTCTGGGCCAGCCGCATGGCGGAAACGCTGCCGCCAAATCCAGAACCGATGATGACGTAGTCGAAATCAAAACTGTCTTTGCTGCCTGCTGCGCTCATCTGCATTCCATGGCTGAGCGCCCCTGGGTCCTGCAAGCGCAAAAAGACCGCGAACGACGCAGCGCGCAGCTTGACCGAGGGCCGCTATCAGGCCAGACGGATTGCGGAACAGGGAATTTTCTCCATGCCAGCCGAAATCGAAATCAGCGACGTCCGAACCTGGCGTCGCCATCTGCATCAGCAACCAGAGCTGGCTTTTGAAGAGCGTGGCGCCGCAAGTTTTATCAACGATCGCCTGCTGGAATTTGGCTTCGAAGAGATCCACGGCGGGATTGCCGCCACTGGCGTCGTCGGCGTCCTGCACCGCGGCCGGGGGCCGGCCATTGCTTTGCGCGCCGATATGGATGCTCTGCCTCTGCAGGAGCTCAATCAATTTGCGCATCGATCGCGCCATGAGGGCTGCATGCATGCCTGCGGCCATGACGGTCATACGGCTATGCTGCTGGGTGCAGCGCGAGCGCTGGCGCGCGATCGTACATTTGAGGGCAGCGTTTACTTCATCTTTCAACCGGCCGAAGAGCGAGGCGGCGGCGGACAGGCGATGTTGCAAGAGGGCCTGCTGGAACGATTTCCCATCGAAGAGGTCTACGGACTGCACAACTGGCCGGCGCTGCCGCTTGGCGTCATCGCCTTGCGCTCCGGGCCGGCGATGGCGGCCTGCGACTTTTTTGAAATTTCCATCCGCGGCCGAGGCGGACACGCCGCCATGCCGCAACAGGCGATCGATCCAATCCTGGCCGGCGCCGAGCTATGCCTATCCCTGCAGCGTATCGTCAGCCGACTGGATCCATTGCAATCCGCAGTTCTTTCTGTGACGAAGCTGCGCGCCGGCGAGGCCTACAACATCATTCCGGAAGAGATGTTTCTGGCGGGCACAGTGCGCACGCTTAACGCGGAGACCCGGACGCACATCGAAGCCGAGATCCGACGCTGCGCCGAAGGGGTGTGCAGCGCTCACGGCGCAAGCGTCGACATAAACTATATTCACGGCTATCCGGCCACCATCAACCATCGCGTAGCAACCGAACACTGCCGTCGCGCCGCCGAGGCTGCGGTCGGTAAGGACGCTTTGATCCTCGACCCTCCGCCAAGCATGGGCAGCGAGGACTTCTCCTATTTTTTGCAACAGCGCCCGGGTTGCTACATCTGGCTTGGAACCGGCGGCGGACCAAACACGCCCGGCTTGCACAGTCCCCACTATGACTTCAATGACGAGGCCCTCGAAATTGGGATCCGCTACTGGCTACAGTTAGTCCATACTCGCCTGGGCCGCCCCTGATCGCAAGGCAGCAAGACTGAAGAGACATAATCCTTCAGGCTTTCAGGCGAAAATCCGATAGAATCAGGGTATGCAGTCTCCGGCCATAGGACCTCGCGACTCGAGACGCTTGCGCGGCGCCGCGACCGGAGGCGGAGCTGCAAGCGGGGCCAGCCAGACCGGGGCCCAGACCGCCGCCAGTGGCGTTCGTTCCGGATCTTCCTTTCAGGAAATTCTGGAAGAAGTGATGCCGGCGCAGCGCAGCGAAACCCGCGATTTGAAGCAACTCTGGAGCGAGTTGCCCGAGGCGGAACGCCAGCTGATCGAAAAACAGAGCGATGAAAATCTGCAACGCTACAAGCAGCTGGTCGCCGCCATTGCTCGCGAAACCTTGCGGCGCAACACACGCATTCGTAAGATTCGGCGGCGCAGTCGCTCCGGGGACGAAGTCGAGCTGAGCATCGTCGAGTTTGTCGATGAGCGCCTGCAGCGCATGGCTAACCTGATCCATTCCCGCGGCAACTCCGCCTTTCAAATCTTGAAAGCAGTGGAAGAAATCAGAGGAATCCTGATCGATGTCCGTGAATGAGACTCTTGCGGTCTGAGCCGCCGACTTCGGCCGGAATCGCCATGCCAGGCCGTCTGGCCCTGGTCGGCGCCCTGGCGCTGCTCGGAGCGGGCCCTGCGACAATGCCTGCCGCCGCTGAGCCGGCCGCAGCTGCTTCTGCACAGAATAGCGCGCCGACGATCCCCCTCTTCTATCGTATTCCGCGCGGCGCCTGGCTGCAAGAAGACGGCGGCCTCTACTTGCAGGTGGAAGCAGATAACGTGCTGCTGGCGCGTCAGTACGGCACAAGCGGCGCCCAGGCCATTCAGCTATCAGTGAAACAGCAGGTGCGTGGGGAGTACTGGGCATGCGTGGAATCGGTTGCGCCACGCGAATTCAAGGCGGATCGCGAGAAGCCAACGCCGCTGCAAGCGCGCCTCGATTGGGTCGATGCCGGCGAATGCTTGATCCTCAACTTCATGCCGAATCGACGACTGCAGCTGACCGCATTGCCGGAATCAGCCGCAGCCTGGACTGTCAGTTTTCTGCCGCCCGGCATGCTGCGTGCGGCAGCCGAGCGTCCGCTTCCTCCGGCGCCGCCGCCAGAGGATCAGAGCAAGCCGGCGGTTCCGGCGGCCAGCGACGCCGGCGCCGAGGCTGGAGGAACGCGGCCGCCGCATACCGGAAGGGAGACTCCGATCACGGCGCAGCCAAATCCAGATCCGACGGCCGAAAAACCCGCCGCTGAGAAACCGGCCCGCGGACAATAGCCGAGTATCATTCTCCGTATATCAAGCGCGGCAGCCAGGTCGCCAGCGAGGGAGCGACTACGGTAATCAGCAGCGCGATCAGCTGCAGTCCGATGAAGGGAACAACGCCGCGATAGATGTGGACCGTTTTCAATTCGGGAGGCGCAACGCCGCGCAAATAGAAGAGCGCGAATCCAAAGGGAGGAGTGAGGAAGGAAGTCTGCAGATTCAGCGCGACCAGAACGCCCAGCCAGATTGGATCGAAACCCATCGCGAGTAGAATCGGTCCGGCGATAGGGATCACAATAAAGACAATTTCGAAGAAATCCAGAAAGAAGCCCATCAAGAAGATCACCAGCATGACCGTCGCCAGCGCCGCCCAGCGACCGCCAGGCAATGCGCTCAGGGCCGTTTCCACCATCAGATCGCCCTCAAATCCGCGGAAGACCAGGGAGAAGAGCGAAGCGCCAATCAGGATCATGAAGACCATGGCAGTGATGCGCAGAGCCCCCTCCAGGGAACTGCGCAGTCGCGACAGGTCCATCTGGCGACGCACCGCGCTCAGCGCAATGGCGCCCATCACTCCAACGGAAGCGGCTTCGGTCGCAGTGGCCACGCCGGCAATGATTGAGCCAAGGACGCCGAGAATCAAAAGCAACGGCGGCGCCAGAGCATGGATAATTTTTTGGCGAAGCTCGCCCGGCTCAACAGCCTGGCGCTCCGCAAGCGGCACGGCCGGCGCGGATTCTGGATGGCGCCAGGCTTTCCAGCCGACAAATAGTATATAGAAGATTACCAACAAAATTCCCGGCGCCAGAGAGCCCAGGAACAAGTCGCCCACAGTGACCGTGCGCGCTGAATAATTGCCCATTGAAAGCTGCGCCTGCTGGTAGGCGGAGCTGATCTGATCGCCGAGAATAATCAGTACGATGCTGGGCGGAATGATCTGTCCAAGCGTCCCGCTGGCGGCGACAATGCCGGCGGCAAGTTCCGGCTGGTAGCGGTAGCGCAACATCGCTGGCAGCGATATCAGGCCCATGGCGACTACCGTGGCGCCAACGATCCCTGTCGACGCCGCCAGCAGCGCGCCAACCAGACAGATTGCGATAGCCAGTCCGCCGCGCAGACCGCCAAAAAGCAATGCCATGGTTTCGAGGAGTTCCTCGGCGATGCGCGATTTTTCCAACAGCACTCCCATCAATACGAATAAGGGAATGGCAATCAGGGTATCATTGTTCATGATCCCGAACAGTCGCGCCGGCAGAGCGCCCAGCAGCGGCAGATCGAAATGGCCGGTCAGAGCGCCCAGAAATGCAAAGGCCAGCGAGACCCCGGCCAGACTGAAGGCGACGTGATAACCGCTCATCAGCGCGGCGATTACAACCAGAAACAGCGCCACAGGAAACAGGATGTCAAGGAACGTGTAATGCACTGACCCGGCCTTGCGCCGCAGCAAGGCGAAGCAAGCGCTTCCAGAGTCGCCTTGCCGCCGCAGCAACAGAGTCATACCCAGGGCGGGCGCCTGGCTGCAGCGTCAAGACAAAGGCGCTCAGCGCAGCGGTTGCGGACGGACTGGCAGCATTGCAACGAAGCGAACACGGTAGCTGTGCTCTTGCCGCTGGCCAATGCTGAAATCCTGCCAGCTGATATCGGTCGCAGGCGCCGGCTGGCCGCTGTTGTTGCGCTCAATAGACAACACTGCGGGCGGCAATCGGCCGCCTGGACGCACCGGGCCGGGGCGCTGGCCAGGCAGATAATCGCGATCCTCATAGCGAACGCGAAAACTCAACTGGTACTTTGCGCCCGGAATATCCTCGAGGTTCAGCAATGCAGCATTACCGCTGGCTACGCTTTCAAAGACGCGATTATCCGAAAGCCGCCGGGCCGAGGCGAGAATGACCCCAGGCAGCGAGTCCGGGGCAAGTTCAAAGCGTAGCGTCTCGCGCCGCGCCTCTGGCTTCTTGAACAGCACTTCGAAGAGCGGATAGTGATCGAAACTCTGATTGGCCGGCCAGGTATCGCTGAAGCCCTTGCCAACCAGATAGCTCTGCCAGTAGGGATGCGCTTCGGTGAAAATGGAATTGGGTCGCGCAGCGGCGCTGGTGGCGCCGGGGACGGTTCCAATGAGTGTGATTGATTCAATGGGCTTGCCCGGCCCGATAGCTTCTGCTGGAAATTCGACGCCACGGTAAACGACGCGCACTTGTAGATTGTAGCGGGCGCCGTCGACATCATCAAGATTCAACAACGCGCGAGTTTCGGACGCCAGCGGGCCAACCTCGCCATAGGAGACGCCCGGCCGCTCGACCAGCATTCTTGAGGTGTAGGGGTTCCAGCGACCCGATTGCGCCACGGATTCCACAGTGCGCTCGCTTCCCTCGCGCACTGCCCTCACTCTCAGTTCCAGTTCGCTGTTATCAACCGGTCGACCCTGGCGATCGCGGGTTGCCAGACGGTAGGAAAGGCGCGCCGGCAAGACCAGGGGTCCGTCCATCCGGTAGCTGAGCGATCCGTGGCGTCCAGGCATCGAGGCCTGAAAGCTGCGCAGCGGATCCAGAATACATTCGCTGCGTGTGCAGGGAGTGGAATCATCGTAACCGCCCCAGGATCTACGCGCAAAGCCAAAGCGAAATCGCTGCAAGGCCTCGTTGATTCGATCGTCGCTGACGCCAGTCTTTACAAAAATTTGAAATACATAGCGTTTGTTTTCGCGATCATAGGCTAGCGACTGAAGCGTGTTGTGATGTTCGAAGCCAAAATAGGAACCCAGGCTGCGTGCGGCGCCGCGCGCATCAGCGGTCTCCACCAGCAGATCATAGAATTGCATCCAGGAACCGCCCGATGGAGGCTCCGGCGTTTCCAGAAAATACTGCAAGAGTACGATGCCGCGCTGGCCATTCAGCGTTGCGGCCCGTCGTTCGCCGGCAAATTCATAGAGCGTGTCAACATTGAAGTCGGGATTCAGCTTGAAGTAGAGCTGCCCTTCGGGGGGCGTGCGCGATCCGGGCGCACCTGGGACCCGCAGGCCGCGCAGCACCTGCAGCGTCCCAAGTTGTTGAGGGATGAAGGCGCTATCCTCTGGAATCTGGGCCATGGCAGGGCCGGACGGCGTCATCGGAACCATCAACCTTGCTTCCAGGCCGCGATTGCCTGAGGTTTCGATATCAGTCTGCAAAGCGGCGCGACTGTCGCGCTGGCCATTGCGACAGCCAAATCCGGAACTGCCCTCCTCTCGGATCGAAAAGAATAGCATCGGGCTGCAGACCGGCTGGCCCATGGGCCTGTAGCTTACAGCGACGTAAGCCAGACGCAGCGGGATTTGATCCGGCCCCCACGCGCCGCGCACGCTAACACGTACGTTTACGGTAGCGGCAGTACGATCAAGGACAATGCGCTGCGCCTGCAGCCAGGCCAGGGGCAACAGAACGAGAGCCAGTACGATCTTGCGAATCCAGGACTTCATGGCCGATCCCGTGGCAAGGAAGCAAAGTCCAGTCATCTCCTTTTTCTGGGCCGATGCTCAGAGTAAATGAGAGTGCGTCGCCATTGCCGGCGGGCAATCCGCTGCCGAACAATTTACAGCGACAATTTTCAAACAACAAAATTCAATAAAAGATAACTAACGTTACAGACCCTCTTGGCGGCCTTCCATTTCGCTTTGCGAGTCTTCTACGCCGCTGACATAGCGCAGCCAGGCGCGCAAGATCTGGGCAATCCCCTGCAAAAGCAGCAGCGCCGGTCCCAGAAGCAGAAAGGTCTTCAGCAAAAAAAGCGCTGGAATGCCGCCGCTTTCCTGTGACTGTTCCAGGCGCAACCAGGACTGAAGGACATAGGGAGCGCAATAGTAGAGAGCGACCAGGCAGATGGGGAGGAGCAACAACAGACCGCCCAGCAAATCGACCAGCGCGCGGTGACGCACACTGCGATCGTGATAGAAGATATCGACGCGAACATGGTCGCCGCGCAGCAGCGCGTAGCCTATGGCGACCATGAAAGCGCCGGCGTGCAAATAGACCGCTGCTTCTTGTAAGAATACGGCGCCAAAATTGAAGAGGTAGCGAAGGATAGCGATCAGAAAGACCAGCACAGCCATGGCCAGCAAGAGCCAGGCGGCGGCGCGTCCAACGTTGACGTTGACTGCATCAATGCCGGCAATGAGCCAGCGCAGCCGCTTCAGCGACGAGTCCTTCATGGCTGCGACCCCGTCAGGGAACGCGCCACAGAATAGCCTTCTTCGCCGATGCGCGCCCAGGCCATGGCGTCCTTGCGGAAGGCGCGATAGGAGTCGAAAACTTTGCGTGAAAGCGCGTCTTTCCCGGCGATTGCCGCGGTCACCTCATCGCTGATGCGCGCCAGGGCCGCCAGGGTGTCATCAGAGAAACGGCGCAGCAGTACGCCATGTTTTTGTACCAGCTCGGTCAGGGCGTGGTTGTTGCGCGCCGTAAACTCTGAAAGCACGTCATCGTAGGCGGCCGAGCAAGCGTAGCGCAGCAGCGACTGATCTTGCTCGGAAAGCTCCTCAAATAGTTTACGATTGATTAGCAATTCCATAGCCGTGGCCGGCTCGTGCCAGCCCGGCCAGTAGTAATACTTCGCCGCTTTGTAGAAGCCAAAGGCCAGATCGTTGTAGGGGCCGACCCATTCGGTGGCGTCGATGGCGCCGCTCTGCAAGGCCTGGAAAATCTCGCCGCCCGGCAGCTGTACTACCGTCGCGCCAGCCTGGCGAATGACATCGCCGCCGAGGCCCGGCATGCGCATCTTGAGCCCGCGCCAATCGGACAGCGAGCGAATCTCGCGGCGAAACCAGCCTCCCATCTGTACGCCGGTATTGCCGCAGGCAAAGGCCTTCAGATTGAAGGGGGCGTAGAGTTCGTCCCACAATTGCTGTCCGCCGCCGTAGCGAATCCAGCCGCTCATTTCCTGAGCGTTGAGTCCAAAGGGCACGGCCGCAAAGAACTGCGCCGCCTCGCTTTTTCCCTTCCAGTAATACGCGGCGCCATGCCCCAGATCGGCTACGCCGTTAGCCACCGCATCAAAGCACTCGAGGGCAGGCACCAGTTCGCCGGCCGCATAGACTCGCACCTGAATACGGCCGCCGCTCATTTCCTCGATGGATTGCGCCAGTCGATTGGCGCCGGCCCCAAGGCCTGGAAAATTCTTAGGCCAGGTTGTGACCATCCGCAAACGATACGATTTGCCTGAACGGGAGGCAGCGCCGGCGCTTCCCGATTTACATGCGCCGGCAAGGCCAAGGCCGGCAAGACCCGCGGCTGCCGCCGCGCTACGGCTGAGGAACTCTCGTCTTCGCATGATACGAAGGGCGCCGCGGCGCCTGGGAGGCGGTCAAGGAAAGAAGCGCGGAGCAGCCCTGCTCTGGCGCGTATTCTTTGGGCGCGACTGGCAGCGCTTGCACGTCCCGCGGATCTGCAGCTGCCGTTCGCTGGCGGCGCCCAGATGTTTGACGGCGGCCGGCAAACGCAGCGCATCGAATTCGCTCCAGGGAAAATCGAAAAGCGCGCCGCAAGAATCGCATACAAAATGATGATGGCGTTCGGTGTTCAGATCGTAGCGCAGGCCGTCGCCTCCCACCTGCACCGATCCCAGCAGTTTCCAGCGCTCAAATAGCGAGAGCGTGCGGTAGACAGTATCGCGCGAGATGCTGGGGTGCTCGGCATGCAGGCGCTGGAAAACGGCGTCGACCGTGGGATGATCGCCCTCTTGCTGCACTGCCTGGTAGATAGCCCTTCGCTGCATGGTAACCTTGACGCCATGCTTTCGACAGATTTCGGCAAAGGCTTCCATGGGATGTATCGATTCCGGCTGACGCCCGAGGTATTTCAAAAGAAGCCTACTGGCCGGGGCCGCTTCAATCAGTTTTTGCGAGCCAGCAGCCTCAGTACGGCGCCTTCCCCATCATGGTAGATTCCTTCGCGGAGCGTAAGAATCTCTTCAGACAATCGAAGGAATTCAAAGTCAGGAAATTCCTGGCGCAGTTCCTCCGCAGAAAATAACATCGGCAACTCGCGCGGACCGCCAACGCGCGGATTGCGATCGACGTATTGAAGGTGGTTCTTGCTGAAGGCCTCGAGAATCAGATGTCCGCCAGGGCGCAGTGCGGCTGCCAGCTGGCGATGCAGTTCGGCGCGAATAGCCGCTGGAAAATGGGCATAAATCAAGGCCATAGCATCGAAGGATGCGGGCGCATAGGATAGCGCGGAAAACTCCCCGACCTGAAAGTCGATGACAACCTGCTTTTCAGCCGCCAGCTGCAGCGCCTTCTTTTGACCCTCGCTGCTAATATCAAAAGAATAAACCTGCCAGCCAAGGCCTGCCGCATAGACTCCATTGCGGCCTTCGCCGTCGGCCGGCAGCAGAATCCGGCCCGGAGCGAGCTGCGGCAGCTGCTGGCAAAGAAAGTCATTCGGTTCTTTGCCAAAAGCAAATTGTGGATCCCGGTAACGATCCTCCCAGCGCTGTAACCAGGACTTGTCCATAGCCGATTTTCACGGAAGGCGGTCTGGTCGCAAGCTTTGCAACAGCTCAATCCAGAGCGCGAAAGAGCTCCAGCGATTGGGTCTTGCCGCGCAGGCTGGCAAGGCCCACGCTGCGACAGCGTGGACGTTCCGACTCTGCAAGCCTGGCAACGGCATCGGCGGAAATCAAGAAGGTAGTCTTGTATTCCTTGCAGGCCGACTGGATGCGCGCGGCGGCATTGACCGTATCCCCCCAGTAGCCGATTTCGCGGCGCTGGTCGCCGATTTCTCCGGTTATGACCTTGCCGCAATGCAGACCGGCGGTAAAGTTTGCCGGCGTTCCGTATTCACGGTTAAACTCTTCGGCGCGAAGCTCCAACTGCAAAGCGATCTCTTCCACGCATTGCAGCGCCCGTGAACATCTGTCGGCAGTCCAGACCAGAATGGCGCCATCGCCGAGGTATTTGTAAAGCGTTCCGTCATAGTAGAGACAACACGAATCAACAATGGCGTGGAATTCATTGATCATCCTGAAGAAACGCGCTGATCCCAGACGTTCGGCAATGCCAGTGGAGGAGCTGAGGTCGATGAAGAGGAATGCGCACTCGGTTTCAAATGCCTGGTGGTAGCGACCGGAGACGATGGCCCCCACTACGCCAGGTCCTGCCAGGCTGCGCACGACGCTGGAGAGCGACATGGTAACCGCGAGAAATCCAGAGAGACCAAAGGCCAGAGCCAGTTGCGACGAATCCAGCAATCGATCCGGGAAAACCACGGAGCCTACCAGAAAGTAGACGGCCATGGTAACAGCGATCAGCAGGCCGCCGCTGAGCAACAGAAAGGCGTAGTACGGCATCTTGCGAAAATGCGCGGGATTGACCAGAGTAAAATTGAGCAAGAACAGCGTGGCCGGAATCAACGAACCGATTACCAACCCGGAAAGCGCTCCCAGCGGCGCCGACTCCAGCAGCGGCAGATCGGGGTAGGCGATGGCGGTAGCCGCGGCGCTGACCACCGCGCTGACAATTCCGCTGAACAGCGAAGCATTCAATGCTGTGCGCAGAGTCTTGCTGCGAATCTTGCGTTCAATTCTGATCGTGGATGACATTCCCTGCCTTTCTCAGCGGGTCCCTTCGAAAACTTCCTGCAGGCCAAGCTCGAGTTGCTCGGCAAGCGGGCCGACGCCGCGCACTACATATGTTCCTGATTCTCGGCGATCATAGGAGATATCGGAGGTCAAGCGCTCCGACTGCACATCGATCGTCCGCACTCGCAGTCGAAGATCGCTTCCGCCTTCCCAGGACAGCAGACAGGGACGCAGGATCAGGATCGGTCCAAGCTCTTCTATACGCAGGACAACAATTTGATCGATGGGCCGACCATAGGATCGGGCCTGCAGTAGGAGTTCAGCATCGGAAAGTTCAAGCGCCGAGCGCTCGCTGACGTTTTCTACAATCCCGACGGCGTGAAGGCAGCTGCGCCCCCCAAAATAGGCGCTGATGGCCTTGCGCGCAATCTCCTCGCGCAGCGTCGGCTCCTTCTGATTCGCGCGCCAGGCGCTCCCCCAGAATACCAGGCTCTGCTGAACTGTATCCTGATCGGCGCAAAGCGGCGGTTGGCGTCCCAGGGCGTGTACCGTCGTTTGCGGCGTAGCGCAGTGCAGGGAAAAGAAGGAAATTAACAGCCATCCCCAGGTCGGGCGGCGGAACAGAAGCAGGGATGGCGTCCCCGCAGCAGGTTGAGGCATAAGCGCTTTCGATTCGGGGCCTCGCGGCCTGCATCCGGCAAGTGTTATTTCCGCCGGAGAGCCGGGCCTTCCGCCATTCCCCTGGTCGATTTCTGCTCGCCACTCAATACGATTTATGCTTATTTCGGAATACTTCTTATTTGGAGCTACAGCTATGGCAGAAAGCAAATGCCCCTTCCATCACACCGGCGGCGGGGGAACCTCAAACCGCGATTGGTGGCCCAATCGCTTGAATCTGGATATTCTGCGGCAACAGTCGGAAAAGGCCAACCCGATGGGGGCCGATTTTGACTACGCACGCGAATTCAAAAGTCTGGATTACGCAGCGCTGAAAAAGGATATCGCGGCGTTGATGACACAATCGCAGGATTGGTGGCCGGCGGACTTTGGCCACTATGGTCCGCTCTTCATCCGCATGGCCTGGCATAGCGCGGGAACCTACCGCACCGGCGACGGCCGCGGCGGCGGCGGCACAGGCAGCCAGCGCTTTGCTCCGCTCAATAGCTGGCCAGACAACGTGAACCTTGATAAAGCCCGTCGATTGCTGTGGCCAATCAAACAGAAATACGGACGTAAGATCTCCTGGGCCGATCTGATGATCCTCACGGGCAATGTCGCCCTGGAAACAATGGGTTTCAAAACTTTCGGCTTTGGCGGCGGCCGCGTCGACATCTGGGAACCGCTGAAGGACATTTACTGGGGTAAAGAGAAGAAGTGGCTGGAGGACCAGCGCTACGAAGGCGAGCGCCAGCTGGAGAATCCGCTGGCAGCGGTGCAGATGGGACTGATCTACGTAAACCCCGAGGGACCGAATGGCAATCCCGATCCGCTGGCGGCGGCCAGAGACATCCGTGAAACCTTTGCGCGCATGGCGATGAACGATGAAGAGACCGTCGCCTTGATTGCCGGCGGACACAGTTTTGGGAAGTCGCATGGCGCCGGTCCGGCCAGCGCCGTGGGACCAGAGCCGGAGGCCGCTGGAATTGAGGAACAGGGATTGGGCTGGAGTAGCTCCCACGGCAGGGGCAAAGGAGGCGACACAATTACCAGCGGACTGGAACTCGCCTGGACAACGACGCCCACAAAGTGGAGCAACAATTTCTTTGAAAATCTGTTTCAGTATGATTGGGAGTTAACAAAGAGTCCGGCAGGCGCTCATCAGTGGGTACCGAAGGGCGGCGCTGGCGCCGGCGCTATACCGGATGCACACGACCCATCGAAGCGTCATGTGCCGGCGATGCTGACCACCGATCTGGCGCTGCGCGTCGACCCGGCCTATGAGAAGATCTCGCGCAGCTTTCTGGAAAATCCGGACAGGTTTGCTTCGGCTTTCGCCCGCGCCTGGTTCAAACTGACGCACCGTGATATGGGCCCGCGCGCTCGCTACCTGGGACCGGAGGTTCCGGCGGAAGCATTGCTCTGGCAGGATCCGATCCCGGAAGTAAATCATGAGCTTGTCGATGCAAAGGACATCGACGCCTTGAAAGCGAAGGCGCTGGGCGCAGGCCTGTCCATCGGTCGTCTGGTAGCGACAGCCTGGGCTTCCGCATCGACCTTTCGCGGTTCGGATATGCGCGGCGGCGCAAATGGCGCACGCATCCGACTGGCGCCGCAGAAGGACTGGCCGTCGAATGAACCGGCGGAACTTGACCGGACGCTGAGCGTATTGGAAAAAATCCAGACGGAGTTCAATTCGTCGCAAAGCGGAAAAAAGAGAATCTCACTGGCCGATCTAATTGTTCTGGCTGGTTGCGCAGCGGTGGAGAAGGCGGCAAGCAAAGCCGGGCACAAGCTGAGCGTTCCCTTTCGTCCGGGTCGCATGGACGCTTCGCAAGCGCAAACTGACGTCGAATCCTTTGGCGTGCTGGCGCCCATTGCGGATGGCTTTCGCAACTACGCCAAAGAACGCTATGCAGTTTCGGCAGAGGAGCTGCTGGTCGACCGGGCGCAGCTGCTGACGCTGACGCCGCCGGAGATGACGGCGCTGGTGGGCGGGCTGCGCGTGCTGGGCGCAAACTATGGCGACTCCAAACATGGCGTCTTCACGTCGCGACTGGAAACGCTCAGTCAGGACTTCTTCGTCAACCTGCTGGACATGAAGACGGCCTGGAAAGCGAAGTCCAACGAGCAGGAAGTATTCGAAGGCGTGGATCGCAATAGCGGCGCCGTGAAGTGGACGGCCACTCGCGTCGACCTGGTATTCGGATCGAACTCCGAATTGCGCGCGTTGGCCGAGGTCTACGCGGCTGCTGATTCCGGAGAGAAGTTTGCAAGAGACTTCATTGCCGCGTGGAACAAGGTGATGGAGCTGGATCGCTTCGATTTACATTGAGTCCTTGGGGCTCAGGCAGCTCTTGAAACGCGAGGGCGAGCGAAGATGATTTGCTCGCCCTTTTTTTTTGCCGCAACTCGCCTCAGCTCAGCGCGGCTGGGCGGCGTCCGGCTGATTCTCAGACAAGGCGACAAGGAAATGCAGCGCCATATTGCGCATTGTAGTCAGTGCGATCGTCACCGGCATATCGTGGCCATCCGAATACAGTAACATCAGCGGATGAAACCAGGTCGTATAGTGGTCCTCAAATCGTCGCTGTGCTTGCAGCCGGCCATCGTGGTAATATTCGGCAACCAGCAAAAGGTCGGTTCTATTGCGCACAGGAATCAATGTCAGACTGATGAGATGCAGCGACACCATGCAGAATCCGCTGATCTTGCCGGTAGACTCCGTTTCGTATTTCAGCACCATGGCATCGCCGCTGGGGGGAACCTTTTGAATTACTGTCGGCTGCCAGCCGCGATGGCGCAGAAGCGCCTCCAGATCCGGCACAAGCAGCGTCTGGTATACGGAAGGTCCCTGCTCGTTGCGGTTCCAGACTTGCAGCTGCAGAGCAAGGGGACGCGGTCCCTCGGCCAAAGGCGACGCGTCCTCTGAAACAATGTTTGTCAGCTCGCCGCCGGAGAAGGTGGCAGCGCAGGCTGCCAGAAAAACGACGACTAAGGCGGCAGGAAACAGGCTGGATTTCATCTCAATGCTTCATAGCGACCGAACATTTGAGAATTCAAGCAGTATTAGGTTCCTGGAATCCAGGCGCCCACTGGCGCATTCAGCTCAGATTCGAACCTTCTTATCTACATCCCGGGCGCCGGATCGGCGATCAAGTCTGCGCTCGCTGCTCTTCTTCCGTTAACGGGCGAATCAGTATCTCCACACAACCGGTGGGTTCTGCTCCCAGCGGAGTAATATGCGCTTCCTCATATTGGTCAGCGCCTGGATTTGTGATGCGCTGATGAGTGGTCCGGCCGATTTGATGTTGAGGGGCGAGGCCGGGAAAATTGCTATCCTCCAGGATCAGGTCGTAATCGCAGTCCGAGATCCAGTGAATCCGCTCGCGGACATAGTAGGACTCCTGGAAACGGTGCATTTCGTACCCAGCATAGCGAACAAAGCTGGATCGAAAGTCGGAGCATACGTTTTCAAAGTGGCCGGTTCGAAATCTCGAGCAGGCGGACGCTGCTACAGAAAGCGGTGCGGACGGCTGCGGCGCATCTGCCGTAACCAATGCACAGGAGGCCGGAGATAGTAATGCAGCAGCAATAATTGCAGGAATTGGAGCGGCAATTTTCATAGTAATACCTGTTGGCACAACCTTACTTCATTTGGGGTCTGCCTTGCTCTGTTCCAGCACTATTTGCACCTCCGCCAGCCGCTGCCTGGCCCGACCGCTCCCGGTTCCAGTCGCCGCCCGAGGAATGCGCTGCGCGCCGCTTGCTGCGCCACTCCAGTAAGGCGCCGACAGCCAGTAATCCAGTACAGAGCGCAACCAGCGGCCAGCGTCGCATATCTTGAAACAACGCAATCGCGCCGGCGCCAAAGGCCCCTGCCAGGGCGACGCCCAGAAAGATATAGGTAGCCGAGCGGCGAAGGGCCCACAATGCAGCGGAAATGCATACGAATAGCGCAAGGAAAAGGTGGCTCGTAAGCCAGGGATTCATTTGCAAAATTTGAGATATTGAGCCTATCCAGAAGCGGTTGTGCAAACGAGACCACAGGTTGATATAGGGAATGGTTTGGATCCAGCCAAGAACTGTCCAGCTCACGATGAGGAACATCCTGGTTGAATTACTTACGGTCGCCGCACCAACGCTTTGCACGGCGCCGGGACGATAGGGCGATTCCCCGGAATCAAATTCGCTGCTCATTGCTATGTTGAATGTTGCGCCAGCGGCAGCAGCCTGCAAGCGCTAACAATGCAGCGCAGCAGTTACTCTTGTTGAAGGTTGCGTATCTCCGGCGGCGCGCGGACAGCAAGAACACAATCGCGGCCGTTTGCGGCCAGTAAAGAAACAAACTCAATACGGCTTTGAACCATGTAGCGATCGATTTCTTGATCGTCGCCGGACCTCGGACCAAGTTCAAGCTGGGCAAGCAATTGTCGCTGAAGCGGCGCATCAAGCTGGCAGACGGCGGGCGTTTCGCCGCCTGGAACCAGAAAGTAGAAAAATTCGGCAGGCGGATCTTCGGGCGTAACGGGCGAACCGCACCAGCCGCCCAGGGGAAAGGGCGGAAATGTTTCGTAGGCGGCGCCGGCGTAGCCGAAGCCAAAATAGGCAAAACCGTACCAGGGATTGCTCATGGCCAGGGCGTATATCGCATAAGCGTCGAGACTAAGAACGCCAACGATGGCGGCGATCAGCCCCGTCGGGCCCCAGGCTGCGCGTCGGTCGTAAGGATCGATGCCGCGGGCAAAGTCCCCGCAGGCCGAATCAAGATCGGCAAGCGCCGGTCGATCATCCAGCCTACGGCGCAATGCGGCCGAAAAGCAGGAGCTGCAAATAGACAGCAGTTGCAGGCAGCAAAGAAGGCAAATCAGAACAATCCGAGAACGAGGCATGGCCGATCGGAAACGATCTCGTTTGACGACGCAGAAGTTGGGAATGTTCGCTTTGCGCGGTCCTTTCTAATCGCAGGGTTGCGGTCAATCGAGCAACGCTCGTAGCGACTCGGCATCCGCCGCAAAATCAATTGCCGCAACCCTGCCATTCACGAATCGCAGAACCGTCACCTGATCCGAACGCTGCGGAAAGGCCGCGCCGCCAGAATCGTCGCGAATCAGATACACCGGATAGGAATAGTCGCGCATGCGCGGCAAGGCTACAAGCCTGGTAATGATCAAGGGCATACGATGGATGTCAGCAACGATGGCGGCGTTCTTTTGCTGCAGCAACTCCGCGCCATTGGTTTGAAATACTTCATGAACCACTTCGCCGCCTTTGCGCGTGGCGGTGAAGAGCAGAAGTTTCAGGACAAGGCCGGAATTCCAGGCGCGGTCATGCTGGTCATTGATCTGCAGCGCAGGCAAAGGATCGCCTACAGCAATTGCGCCCCTGGTCTGCATTGGCGTCGACGAACAGGCCAGCCCAAAAGCAAAGATGGAAGCAGGGAGGACCCGTAGTTTCATCTGGCAGAAGTGCATTGGCTGTTTGTGGCGTCATTCGACTTTGCCTGTACCGCCGCCCTCCGCGCGCCACGTATTGCAGCCTATGCGTGGCGCCCGTCGTCCTTTGACGGCGGCCGCGTCAGCCAGATCAGCGCCAGAATGAGCGCGCTGCTTGGCCCTCAAGAAAAGCGAGCAGTGTTCTGTTAAATTCTTCAGTGTGTTCAAACATCGGAAGATGTCCGCAGCGGTCCATCAGATGCAATTTGGCCCCGGGCAGGGCCTTTGCCACGACGCTGGCATGATCGGCCGGAATAACGTGATCCTGCTTTCCCCAGATCGCCAGCAGCGGCCGGCGGATGGTCGGCAGCTCCTCGGTATTTGGAACATACATACTTTCCTTCTGACCGGACAGTTGCACGTTGGCGCGCAGCGTCCGGAGGAAGGCCTGCTGCGCCCCAGGTATGGAGTTCATAGCAAAATCAATCTGGATCATCTCCTCGGTAATTGTAGTTCCCTCGTGCATGCCCATGCGAATGGCCGTCCGCGAACCGGCCAGCGAAGGGCGCGTAAAGAGTTCGCCAAGGCCAGGGATGGTCGCCAGACGCAAAAAGATACTGCCCTCTTTGCCGAGGCCCGCGCTGCCGACCAGAGCAAGTCGATCTACCAGATGCGGATGACGCAAAGTGAGGCGGGTGCTGATGGCGCCGCCCAGCGAATGACCGACGATATGCGCCTTGCGCAACTTGAGCGCGTCCATGAATTCGGCAACGAAACCGGCCAGATATTCGATGGTGTAGGGCAGATCGAGCGGCTTGTCCGTTCGGCCATGGCCAGGCAGATCGACGGCGAGAACTCTGTGATGCAAAGCCAGCGCTTCAAAAGTCGGCGTCCAGGATTCCACATAGCCGCCGATGCCGTGGATCAGTAGTACGGGCGCGCCGCGACGGCCCTTGCTCCAGTAACGGGTCTTGATATCGCCGACCTGTATATAGCGATCTTCTGGAAAGACTGTCATCTTTGTTCGGAGGCTCCTCGGCCGTCGCACTCTGTCAAATTGCTCCCAGAAAAAGTCAAAGCGCGCCGGGCGCCGCGCCCTGAAACACAACGAAACGGCCGGCAATCGCCGTCTTGTGCCTCTCCGCCCATTGGTCAAAACATTGCCGCGTTTCACAGGCCAGCCAGGTGTTGAAGATATAGCTGCTGGCGCCGGCGCCTTTGACGGAAAGCGTGATCATCTGGTCGAACGATTCCTGCTGCGCCGTGTGAATGCGGACTTGTTGCAATAAAGCCGATTGGACCAGCGGACCCATCGTCGCGCTGGAGATCGATTCCGTCTTCAAAACTTCGACAATACGTCCCGCGCTGCGATGCTGCTCGGCATCGGCTCGCTGAAATTCAGCCGGAGTTTCGGTTGAGGGGCGGATGATTACAAAGATCCTTCGATCTGCATTCTGAAAACCGGCGCTTTTTGGCCAGAGAACCAGGGAAATTCCCTCCAGCGGATTGAGGGCGTGTTGCCACCCTTCGGGAAGCGGCATCGCGTAGTTGGGACAGGGCGTCTGATTCATGACAAGAATCGTGGCTGCGGAATCCGCAACTGAGATCGTCGCTTGCGACGGAAGCGCACAGGCGGAAACAAATGCAAAAACAGGAGACGCCACGACAGGAAGGAGTTTCTGAAATCGGCTACGAGGGGATACTCTCATCTGAAAAGCTCTCCAGGACGGTGCGGCAGCATACCGTGGCAGCCAACCAGGCGCCGCGGCTTCGCAAAGTCGAGCGCAAAGTCAAGCTGGAACAAGGCCCCAGTCAATAGCTCAATCTACAAAATCGACGCGACCCTTGCCTGGTTTGTAGTAGTAATAGTCATCACGGCCGAGGGCGTACTCAAAACACGCATACTCAATCGATTCGTTTTCTGGCGATGGCTTCGCAGCCATTGTCATGAACAGGCAGGCGTCGATCCAGTAATTGCGCTCGGTGCGACAATGGCCGCAGGAAAATTTGATATCGATTCTGGTGTGACCGTCGTAGTAGTCTGCTTTGGAATGGCAGGCGGTTACAAGCAAGAGCA